>DAIRVB010000459.1:0-4328 GCA_036803065.1 Streptosporangiaceae bacterium | reverse complement strand
CCCGCAACCCCGGCGTCCCCAGCACCAAAGGCGTTTTGTGAACGGTGCTAGCCCGGGGGGGCACGGTGTATTCCCGGGGGATGCCCCCGGGCCCCAACGGCCCGGAACCCCCCGTCGGGCCATGAAGCGGCCGCGCGTCGCGGTGCTCGATTACGGTTCTGGGAACATCCGTTCGGCGGAAAAGGCCCTGGTGCGCGCCGGGGCGGACACCATCGTGACCGCGGATGAGGACGTGGCGCTCAATGCGGACGGGCTGGTGGTGCCCGGTGTGGGCGCCTTCGCGGCGTGCATGGCGGGTTTGCGCGCGGTCCGCGGTGACGTGGTGATCGACCGGCGGCTGGCCGGCTCCCGGCCCGTCCTCGGCATCTGCGTGGGCATGCAAGTGCTGTTCGCCGAGGGTGTCGAGCATGGCGTGCGCACCGAAGGGTGCGCCCAGTGGCCGGGGACCGTGCAGCGACTGACCGCGCCGATCCTGCCGCACATGGGCTGGAACACGGTCCGGGTGCCCGCCGGGTCGCGGCTGCTGGCCGGTATCGGCCCCGACACGCGGTTCTACTTCGTGCACTCCTACGCGGCCCGTTCGCTCCCGCTCAACCCCGAGCGCCGGCTGGCACCGCCACTGGTCACCTGGGCCACCCACGGCGAGCCGTTCGTGGCGGCGGTGGAGAACGGCCCGCTCGCCGCGACCCAGTTCCACCCCGAGAAGTCCGGTGACGCGGGCGCCGCGCTGCTGGCCAACTGGCTGGAGATGGTTCGATGACCCCGCTCACCCTGCTGCCCGCGGTGGACGTGGCCGGCGGCCAGGCGGTCCGCCTGGTCCAGGGCGCCGCGGGCACCGAGACCGGCTACGGGGACCCGCTGGCGGCCGCACTTGCCTGGCAGGCGGCCGGGGCGGAGTGGATTCACCTGGTCGACCTGGATGCCGCGTTCGGCCGCGGCTCGAACGCCGCGCTGCTGGCCTCCGTGGTGGCGCGGCTGGACATCGCCGTGGAAATGTCCGGTGGCATCCGCGACGAGGGATCGCTGGCGGCGGCGCTGGCCACCGGGTGCACGCGGGTGAACGTCGGCACCGCCGCGCTGGAGAGCCCGGACTGGGTGCGGGCCGCCATCGCCGAGCACGGTGACAAGATCGCGGTGGGCCTGGATGTGCGCGGGAACCGGCTCGCCGCCCGTGGCTGGACCCGCGACGGCGGCGACCTGGACGAGACCCTGGCCCGGCTGGAGGCCGACGGCTGCTCCCGTTTCGTGGTCACCGACGTGACCAAGGACGGCACGCTGACCGGCCCGAACCTGGACCTGCTGCGGGCCGTCTGCGCGCGCACCTCCCGGCCGGTCATCGCCAGCGGCGGCGTGTCCAGCCTGGATGACCTGCACGCGATCGCCACGCTGGTGCCCGACGGTGTGGAGGGCGCCATCATCGGCAAGGCGCTGTACGCCGGGGCGTTCACCCTGCAGGAGGCGCTGAAGGCGGTGGCCGGATGACCCAGCGGGTCTCTTCAGGGACGGCGTGGGAGCCGGTCGTCGGGTACAGCCGCGCGGTGGCCGCGGGCGACCTCGTGTTCGTATCCGGCTGCACCTCGGTGGCCGGCGCGGAGTTCGTGCACGAAGGCGACGCCTGCGCGCAGACGGCACAGGCGATCAGTAACGTCCGCGACGCCCTGGCGGAACTCGGCCTCACACTCTCCAACGTCGTACGGACCCGGATGTTCGTGACCGACATCGCGCGCTGGGAGGAGTACGGGCGGGCCCACGGCGCCGCGTTCGGCGAGATCATGCCGGCCACGTCCATGATCGGGGTATCGGCCCTGATCGACCCCCGGATGCTGATCGAGATCGAGGCTGTCGCCTACAGCCCAGGAGTCGGAGCCTGTGGATAACCCTTATCCGTTAAGTTCTTGCCCCCTCTAGGGGGCAAGAACTTAACCACTAATTGGATCCGGCATGGGAGAGGGAGGGAGGGGGAGTGACGGTTGCGGTCAGGGTGATTCCGTGTTTGGACGTGGACGCGGGACGGGTGGTCAAGGGGGTCAACTTCCGTGATCTGCGCGACGCGGGCGACCCGGTGGAACTGGCGGCCGCCTATGACGGCGAGGGTGCCGACGAGGTGGTGTTCCTGGATATCACCGCGTCCAGCGGCGGCCGGGACACCATGCTGGACGTGGTCCGCCGGACCGCCGACCAGGTGTTCATCCCGCTCACCGTGGGCGGCGGGGTGCGCAGCGTTGAGGACGTGGACCGGCTGCTGCGCGCCGGGGCGGACAAGGTGTCGCTGAACACCGCCGCGATCGCCCGCCCGGAACTGCTCGGCGAGGCGGCGCACCGGTTCGGCTCACAGTGCGTGGTGCTGTCCGTGGACGCCCGGCGGCCCGTGGCCGGCACAACGGATGGTTCCTCCGGGACGCCGCCCGGCAGCGGCTTCGAGGTGACCACGCATGGCGGGCGCCGGGGCACGGGGATCGACGCGGTCGAGTGGGCCGCGCGGGGAGTCGCCCTCGGCGTCGGCGAGATCCTGCTCAACTCCATGGACGCTGACGGCACTAAGAAAGGCTTCGACCTGGAGCTGATCAAGGCGGTCCGTGCGGCGGTCGACGTGCCCGTCATCGCCAGCGGCGGCGCTGGTGAACTCGCGCACTTCGCACCGGCCGTCGCGGCGGGGGCGGACGCCGTGCTCGCCGCCAGCGTGTTCCACTTCGGGCAGTTGCGGATCGCCGAAGTGAAGGACGCGCTGCGCGCCGCTGGCTGCCCCGTCCGGTAAACCGAGTGCGGTAGACAGAGTGCGGTAAGCCGAGTGCGGGTAAACCGAGTGCCCTGATCCTGCCCGTGCTCAGGTGGCTGCCATGGCGGCACCCACGATGCCGGCGTCGTTGTGCAGGGCTGCGGCGACGACCCGCGCGCGAAGCGTCAGCAGCGGCAGGAACTTATCTGCCTTCCTGCTGATCCCGCCGCCGACGATGAAGAGGTCCGGCGCGACCAGCGCCTCCAGGTGGTCCATGTACTCGTCGACCCGGCCGGCCCACTTGCCCCAGCTGAGGTCGTGCTGTTCCTTGGCCCGCTGCGACGCGCGGCTCTCCGCGTCGTGCCCGTGGATCTCGATGTGGCCGAACTCCGTGTTCGGGACCAGGATCCCATCGTAGAACAGCGCGCTGCCGATTCCCGTACCGAAGGTGAGCATCACGACGGTGCCCCGCTCATCGACGCCGGCGCCGAACTTCATCTCGGCCACCCCGGCCGCGTCGGCGTCGTTGATCACCGTGACGGCGAGCCCGGTCGCCTCGGCGAACAACCTGCGGGCGTCCAGGCCGATCCAGGTGGAATCGAGGTTGTGCGCGGTCGTCGTGATCCCGCCGATGACCACCCCCGGGAAGGTGATCCCGGCCGGGCCGGTCCAGCCGAACCCCTTGACCAGGTCCTGCACGACCGCCGCGATCGCGTCGGGGAGGGCCGGGTGCGGCGTGAGCACCTTGACCCGCTCAGCGGCCAGTGTGCCGGTCGCCAGGTCAACGGGTGCGGCCTTGATTCCGGTTCCGCCGACGTCGATGCCGAGTACCTGCACCGAACCGCCTCCGTTCAGGCATGTCGTGGCGCCGCTGCAGCCGGACCGGGTCAGCGATCCCCCCTATCGTGCTCCTCTGGCAGCCTATCGGTCATGGGTCCCGCCAGGATTGGCCCGATTTAAGTTGTAAGTCCTATTTGCGGGGAGCCGGTCGACGCGGCCTGTTCAGGTCGGCGTTACCGCGCAACGATTGACTCAACGGACCGGTTCAGCCGGTGCTGGCCAGATCGGCGGGGGAGGACAGCGCGGATGACAGTCGTGGTGGTGGGCGGCGGGGTACTCGGCATGATGCACGCGCTGGAGGCCAGGCGGCTCGGCCATGATGTGGTCCATCTGGAACGTGAGCCAGGTTCGCGGGGGGCCAGCGTCCGCAACTTTGGCCTCATCTGGGTGAGCGGCCGCGCTCCCGGGCCGGAGCTGGAACTCGCCCGCCGGGCCCGTGCCCGGTGGGACGAGATCGCCAGCGACGTCCCCGGCGTCGGCTTGCGCCCGAACGGGTCGCTGACGCTCGCCACCGACGACGCGGAACTGCAACTGCTCAAGGAGGCTGAGGCGCTGCCGGACGCGAACCTGCGCGAGTACGAGCTACTCGACCAGGCCGGCCCCCATCTGCCCGGCAGCACCCCTCTGCCCGGCAGCACGGGGCCGCGCGTGCGCCGGGTACGCCTGCAGATGATGCAGACGCTGCCGTACCCCAGCGAGCTGACGACCTCGGTGGCCGATGGCGATTCGCTGCGCTACTACCCCGCCTACGATCTGCCCGGCCACCGATCCC
>DAIRVB010000458.1:0-4334 GCA_036803065.1 Streptosporangiaceae bacterium | reverse complement strand
ACAGGCCGAGCCCGCGGCGATCACCGGCACGCCCCCGGGCCCGATGATGCCGGCAACGAACTGGGCCACCCCGAGGGCCACCGCCGCTGCCAGCAACCCGGCCGCTGCCCCGGTCAGTGGACCGGCCACCGTCCGGGGGCGCTGCGGAGCGTACGCCCTGCGCTTCTCTGCGTCATCACGGTGCTTCTTCGGAGCGTGGCTGATCGCGGCTTGGTCGGTCGTGGTGCAGATTCAGCGGGCCGGCCAGCAGCGGCTATCGTTACAGTGTGTCGTCGTGATGTCACCTTTCGTGTCGGGTCACTTGCGGGCGAGGGTGCTGACGGCCGCGGCAAGTATCCGCCAGCTTCCGCCCGAAACCGAACAGCTGCCAGTCCGGGGATCCCTCCGGTCCCACGGCTCCCGCCGCCCTCTCCGCTCCCACGGGCCACGCGGGCCCCGCGGCTACGGCAGAGCCCGTGAAGGCTGGTTCCCGCGCCCGGCCGCGCTGCTGGCGGCGGCCGCGGTGGCGGTGGCGATCGTGCTGGGCGTCACTCAGGCCGTCACCCAGCGCGAACTCGGTCACGCCCGGGCCCAGACGCAGGCCGTCGAGGCCGTGCTGAGCGCCCCAGACGCCCGGCTGCTGACCCGTGGCACCTCGGACGGTGGCCGGGCCACTGTCGTCGTTTCGCAATCAAGGCACGCGCTGGTGCTTACCACCTCGGGGCTGCCCGTCCTGCCGGCGGCCAAGGTCTACGAGGTGTGGTTCATGGCGCCCGGCCGGAACCGGCCGGCCGGCCTGCTGTCGTCGCCAACCGGTGGCCGGACCGCGCCGCTGCTGGCCGACGGCCTCGCGGCCGGGGACCGCATCGGTGTCACGGTCGAGCCGGCGGGCGGGACCGCCAGACCCACCACCACGCCGATCCTGGTGATGTCCCTGCCGGCCTGAGGCGGTCCGCGGCGCAGGCCGGCCGGCCCCGCGGTCCGTCTGGTGCCTGTGGTGTCTGCGCACCGCTTACGGTTATGTCATGACCGTGGCCAACCGCTCCCCGGGCCAGGGGCCGCCGTCCGGCCGGACAGGCACCAGCGTGCTGGTGGTTGAGGACGACCAGGACCTCGCCACTCAGCTGGTGCGCGGCCTGCGGCGCGGCGGCTACTCCGTTAATCATGTGCTGACTGGCCGCGAGGCAATGGCCCAGCGTGAGCCGGACGTCGTGCTGCTGGACCTGGGGCTGCCTGACCTGGACGGAGTGGCCGTCTGCCGTCGGCTGCGCGAGCAGTCCGACATGGCCATCATCGTGGTGACTGCGCGAGGCGAGGAACCAGAACGGGTCCTGGCGCTCGACGCGGGTGCCGACGACTACCTGGTCAAGCCGTTCGGCCTGGCCGAACTGCTGGCCCGGATCCGTGCTGTGCTGCGCCGCAGCGTCCGTTCCGACGGGGAGACGCTTCGGCATGGCCCCCTCGTGGTGGATGTGCGTACCCGCAAGGTGACCGTGTCAGGCCACGAGGTGGCGCTGACCCCGAAGGAGTTCGACATCCTGGAGTGCCTGGCCAGCGACCCCGGGCGGGTGATGAGCCGTCAGGAGATTCTGGACAACGCCTGGGACGCACACTGGTACGGGCCAACCAAGGTGCTCGACGTGCACGTGGCCGCGTTGCGCCGCAAGCTGGACCTCCCTGGGCTGATCGAGACGGTCTACGGCCGGGGATTTAGACTCGGCGGAGTCTAAATGACACGCCGCATCATGCTCACGATGCTCGCGCTGATCGGCGGCCTGCTGGTGAGCGCGGTGGTGCCGCTCGGCCTGATCACCAGCGGGCATGAGCGTGCGTTCTTCCGGGACGACACAGCCTTCTCTGCGGGCACACTGGCCAGCTTCGCCGAGGACAGGATCGCCGACCACGCGGCGGGCTCCGCCCTGGCCAGGACGCTCGCCCGGGCGCGGCGGCTCGGCGAGCAGGTCCGGGTCTATGACGCCGGGGGCCATCTGGTCGCCGGGAACGGCGGAGCTGGGATGACCGTGGGGGCGGCCGCCCTCGCCCGGGTGCTCGGTGCCAGGGACGGGACGGTCACCGAAACTGCCCAGGTCGGTGACCGGTTGCGGGTCGTCCTGGCCGTCCGCAACGACGATGGCAACGGGATCGTGGGCGCGGTGGTGCTGTCCCGCTCGACCGCAGGACTTGACCAGCGGCGCCGGACGCTGTGGATGTGGCTCGGCTTGGTCGCGGTCGCGGGGCTGGTGGCGGCGACGCTGGCCGCGGCCGCACTGGCCCGCTGGGTGAGCCGGCCCCTCAACGCGCTCGACGATGCTGCGCAGCGGCTGGGCGGGGGCACCCTGGACACGCGGTCGCCGGCCGGGCAGGGGCCGCCGGAGGTGCGGCGCGTGGCCCGGAATTTCAACACCATGGCCGGCCGCCTGGAGACGCTGGTCCACGGAAACCGGGCCGCCATGGCCGACGTCTCCCATCAGCTGCGCACCCCGCTGACCGCGCTCCGGCTCAGGCTCGAGTTGCTGACACAGGATGCCGATCCGACGACGGCGGGCGAACTGGCCGGCGCCCAGGACGAGATTTCCCGCCTCTCGCGTCTCGTCGATGGGCTGCTGGCGGTGGCGCGGGCGGAAAACGTGATAGTCGAGCCCGTCCCGGTCGCGGTCGACGAGGTCATCCGGGACCGGGCCAGCGCCTGGCAGCCGGTCGCCGACGAGCGGGCGGTCGTGCTCGCGCACGCGTGCCCGGGGCCGGTCCGCGCGCTGGCCGGTGCCGGTCATCTGGAGCAGATCCTGGACAACCTGCTGGCCAACGCGCTCGAAGCTGTCCCGTCCGGTGGGCGCGTCGAGGTCAGCGCGCGGTCGAATGGCGACGGGATCCGTGTCGTGGTGGCCGACGACGGTCCGGGCATGAGCTCGGCTCAGCAGGAGCAGGCGTTCCGCCGGTTCGCGAGTACGGCGCCCGGCGGAGCAGGCCTCGGCCTGGCGATCGTGCACCGCCTGGTCATCTCCAACGGCGGCTGCGCGGTGCTGTCCGACACCCCCGGTGGCGGGCTGACCGTGACCGTACAGCTGCCAGCGGGCCCGGGACCCGGCTGACGGGGTGCTGACCGGCTCCGATGACCGGGCCCGCTCGCTTGGCCTGCTGAGAACGGGCGGTGCCGCCGAGTAGGCGTCTACTCGGCGGCACCAGGGGTCAGGTCAGCTGTTCCAGACCTGGAACTCGGAAACCTGTCCGGCGGGCCACCCGGTGTTGGCGGTGAAGTTCAGCCGCACGTAGCGGGCGTTGGGGGAGGGGAAGGTGATCGTGACGGTATTGCCGGTCGAGGGGTTGAACGTGTATCCGGCCGACCCGACGATCGTGGAGAAGGTGGAACCGTCGGTGCTGCCCAGGACGGACAGTGTCTGGGTCCTGGTGCCCCACGAGGCCGGCGGTGGAAGGTCGAGCACGATCCGGCTGAAGTTCTTCGTCGAGCCGAGGTCGACCTGGAGCCACTGGGGGAAGGCGTTGTTCGTGCTCTCCCAGTAGGTGCTGGTGCTACCGTCCACGGCGTTGGCGGGCCCGTACGTCTGGGTGTACCCGCTCGACGTGGCCGGCTGGTTCAGGGCCAGGTTGGTGCTCACCGTGCCGGCGCCGGTGCCGGTCAGCGCGACCGTGGCCGGGCTGTTCGACGCGTTGCTGGCGATGGTGAGGCTGCCGGTGCGGGTCCCGGACGCGGTCGGCGTGAACCTCACGCTGACCGTGCAGGAGGCGCCGGCCGCGATCGACGTCCCGCAGGTGGTGGTCTCCGAGAAATCGCCCGTCGCGGAGATGACGGACAGGGTCGCGGCCGCGGTTCCGGTGTTGTTCACGGTGGGCTTGAACGTGACGGTCACCGTGCAGGAGCCGCCGACCGCGATGCTGGTGCAGTTGTTGGTCTGGCTGAAGTCCCCGGTCACCGCGACGCTCGAGACAGTCGCCGAGGTGGTGCCCGGGTTGGTCACCGTCACCGTCTGCGCGGCGGCGGTGGAGCCGACCAGTGTGCGGGCGAAGGACAGGCTGGCCGGGGCGGCGTTGAGCACCGGGCCGGGCGCGGTGCCGGTACCGGCGAGGCTCACCGTGTTGGTGACGCCGCCGGCGTTGACCGTGAGGCTCCCGGTGCGGGTGCCGGTCGCCGTCGGCGCGAACTTCACGCTGACGGTGCACGAGCCGTTCGCCGCGATCGACGAGCCGCAGGTGTTGGTCTGGGTGAAGTCGCCGCTGGCGGAGGTCGACGAGACCGACGCGGCCGAGCTCGTCGGGTTGGAAACGGTTACGCTTTGCGCGGCGCTGGTGCCGTTGATGTACAGCGACAGCGGAGCGGTGTAGACCGACCCGTCCGAGGT
>DAIRVB010000457.1:0-4349 GCA_036803065.1 Streptosporangiaceae bacterium | reverse complement strand
CCTGTGACCTGGGGCGACAGGCGAGGCATGGCCGTGGGGCATGATGATCTGCCGTGTCCCTCCGCCTGCTCTACCTGATCTTCATCCGGCTCTGCAGCTGGCTGGTCCTGCTCGGCCGCTCGACGGCGCCTGAGAACGCGGAACTGCTCGTGCTGCGGCACGAGGTCGCGGTGCTGCGCCGCGCCAAGCCCAAGCCCCGGCTGGATTGGGCTGACCGCGGTGCTGGCCGCGCTGATCCGGCACCTGCCCAGACGACTCCGGGCGCAGCGGCTGATTACGCCAGGCACCGTCCTTCGGTGGCACCGCCGCATGGTCAAAAAGAATGTGGACCTACCCGTACCACACGGGACGACCGCCGCTCAACGCCGAGATCATCGCGCTGATCGAGCGACCCGCGACCGAAAACCACGGCTGGGGATACCAGCGGATCCAGGGCGAGCTACGGTTCGTGCTCACCGCCGGACCGAGGTCACCGACCGGATGCTGATCTTCAGCGAACGACACCTGCGGCTGGTCCTGGCCGAGTACGCCCGCCGCTACGACGGCCGAAGACCCCATCGCGCACTCCAGCTGCAGCCGCCCGGCCCGACCAGCCCGTCGCCGACCTCTCCCGGGAACGAACCAAGCGCCAGCCTGTCCTTGGCGGCCTCATCAGCGAATATGAATGAGCCTCCTAAAACACCAGGCCAAGCCCAGTGGCACAGTTCTGGCACCCCCCCACAAGGCGCCACTCCGCTTGACAAATCAATCGAGTGCTAGATATAGTAAGCAAAGACGACGAGGACACATGGAGGAAGAGATGACTGACACCGTTACCGTCGGTCAGGAGCTGCAAGGTCAGATCCTGGAGACGGTCCGCAAGAGCCAGGAAATGGCAATCGAGGCAATCAAGACCTGGACCGACGCGCTCCAGCCGATGACATCGGCAATGCCGCCGGTGACCCTGCCGCTGGCCGACAAGCTGCCGAAGCCGGAGGAGTTCGTGGGGAGCGCCTACAACTTCGCCGAGCAGCTGCTGGCCAGCCAGCGGAAGTTCGCGGAGGACGTGTTCCACGTGACCGCACCGCTCACGGCGGTCCCGGCCAAGAGGGCCAGCTCACCGCAGAAGTAACGCACGAGCAGCGCGGCGGACCCGGTACTTCCGGGCCCGCCGCGCCACCATGCATCCCTGCCGCACCGAGCGACGATCTCCGATCGCAGCGGCAGGGAGGTACAGGCATGACGCTTCCCGGAACACAGAGGTGGAACCGCCCGGCGCCTTTACCCGCGGCCAGCGTAAGCTTGCAAACTTGTCCCTTCGCAAGCTGGCCAAGACGACGACGTTGCCGAACCCTACCCGAGCCAGATCGAGCGCGGCCTGCCAGCTCCGCCCGCCCCGGCCCGGCCACCCTGCCGCCGACACCTCCCAGAAGCAGATCAAGCGCCAGCCCATCCCCGGCGGCCTCATCAACGAATACGAGCGAGCCGCGTAGGAGCCCAGGTCATGACGGGTGGCCGACTTCTGGAACCCACAGGCCCGCGGGTGCGCGGCATCGCTGGAACCGATGCAAGCTCACCGCAGTCGGTGTCGGGCGACACGAGCCCAACCTCCGACAACGGGCTGGCAACAGGGCCGGGGCGTCGGCCGGTCGCCTGGCACTTAGCAGAGCCCAGATCGGACAGGGCGAGCCCGCGATTAACCGCCTCAGGTTAATCGCCGCTGGAGCCCCAATCTGGCTGAGTCCAAATGTGCACACCGCACAAGCATCGCCTAAGAGGAGTCTGATCGGGCCGGTGAGATGCCATGGCCGGCCGCGCTGCCCGGATTTGCGGGCAGGGCGGCCGGCCATGGGGCTTAGGCGTGTCCTAGATGTCAGCGCAGAGCAGTGGCCGGAAGTCGATGGTCGGCTGGCCGTTCTGCAGAATTGTGTTGCTATCTCCCTGGTGGATGTTGAGGTACCAGCCGCTGGCCGGTATCGGGGCGGTCACGCCCGAGATCACCCTGGTCTCATTGACGATGTTGCCTTGGCTGTTGGCGACGAGGTCCATCATCATGTGCTGCACTGCGCCCTGGCTGGCGCAGCTTCCGAGGTGGATGTGGGCGGCGTGGTTCCCGGGGGTCAGGCCGCTCGCATCCACGGTGACGGTCAGTGTCTGGGCGCCGGGGTCGTACGCGATGGTGGCCTGCCCATTGGGGGTTCCGAAGCTGGTGCCGGCCGGGCTGACCTCGACCGGCTTGAGCGTGAAGGTCTGGCCGCCGACGTCCCCGCCCAGCACGGAGGTCTCGGCGATCGGCTCGTTCGAGACATCGTCGCCCTGGCTGCCGTTGAGGATCACCAGGCGGCTGCCGTCTGGGACGCTGCCCGTATAGGTGCTGTCCAGGGTCACGTCACCCTGCCCAGCGGCGCTGGAGGTCAGCATGCCGAACTGGGCCAGCGGCCCAGAGCCGTTGGGCCCCAGGAGCTCCACGGTGTGGGACGAGCCCGGCGTGAGCCCGAACGTGGCCAGCCGAGCCGTTAGCTGGCCCGCGCCGTCCTGGCCGAAGCTCGCGGTGCCGGCCGGCATCGCCCTGAGGTCCAGCTGCCGGGTCATCCGCTGGGCCGGGGCAGCACGGAATCCGTCGGTGTTGCCGGCGGTGTCGGTGTAGAAGCCGGCGAGGTCGCCGCGGTTGTTGATGCCGTTGATGGTCGTGGTACCCATGCTGTTGGGGTCATCCACGGTGGTGAATCCGCGGGACGGGGTCCAGGTGAAACCGTGCATGACCGCGGAGCTGCCGGTGCCCACCGTGTAGGTGCCCACGACCTCCCCGTCGTCGTTGATGCCCAGCGCCATGGTGGTGGCAGCGCCGGGGAAGGCCAGGTCGGTGAAGTGGCGGCCGTTCTTGGCAAACCCGTCTGTCACCCCGGCGGCCGTAGTGTAGAACCCGGCGATGTCGCCTGAGTTGTTGATCGCGGCGGCGGTCAGGCTCGGGCCAGCTGTGCCGGCCGGCGCGCCCGGCACCAGCACTCTGGTGAACCTGCGCGCGTGGGTGTTGTAGGTGTACCCACGGTTGTTGCCCTGGGCGTTGGTGTAGAAACCGGCCGCGACACCCTCGTCATTGATGCCGAGCAGCTGGTTGACCGGCGGCGTGGCGTTGTAGTGCGTCGGGAAGCTGACTTTGTGGAACCGGCCGCCGATGTCGTAGAAGCCGAAGTTGTCGTTCATGAGGTTCTGGTTGTTCTGATCGGAGAAGAACCCGACCGTGGCTCCTTGGTTGTTCAGCCCGGTGACCTGCGTCTGGACGGAGCCGGGGTAGTTCTCGCCGGTGTAGCTGGCCTGGCCGTACGGCGGCTGGAGCAGGTAACCCTGGTTCGGATGGCCAGCCGCGCCGGAGCCGAAGTAGCCGGCGATCAGGCCGTGATCATTGATCCCCAGCAGCTGGTTGAACGTCGCGTCATTGCTGTTGTCAAGAGTCGTGAAGCTGTAGGCGGTCGGGTTGCTGCTGTTGTTGGTCACGCTGGCGCCAGCCGAGGGCACAAGGGCCAGTGCCCCTGCTGCCATTGCCCCTGACGCCACGGCCGCTACGCCAACGCGCAGGGCGATGCGCCGCGATACGCTGCGCGGAGCACGGGGCCGGGGACCTATCGCTGCGGCCGCCCCCCTGGTGCGATCGGCAAAGTTCATTGCCAGTCCTCTCTGAGTCTTTCGAGCAGAGCCACGGGCGAACGCGCGGCGCGGCTCAAGCGCGCTGATGGGCCAGGTCGGCTGCGGGCTGCTGACATCCACACTTTCGCCGGGGCGGCCGCGTGGGCGCGAGGAGGCAGACGGGTGTTCTCGGCGCGGGGGCAGGCATGAACCCGGTCGAGGGTGCGCGCCTCCCCGGTGATGATGTCCGGGCTCAGGCCGGCCTGTGGGGTTCCAGAACTTGGCCACCGGTCTTGACCTGGGCTTCTACGCGGCCCGCTCGTATTCGCTGAGGAGGCCGCCGAGAACGGGCCGACGCTTGATCCGCTCCCGGGAGAGGTCGGCGACAGGGTGATCGGGCCGCGGCGGGCGGAGTTCGCGGCTGCGATGGGGTCGTCGCCCCTTGTAGTGTGCCGCGTACTCGGCCAGGACCAGCCGCAGATGTCGCTCACCGAAGATCAGCATCCGGTCGGTCACCTCCGTCCGGGCGGTGAGCACAAACCTTCCGGCATAAGCGTTCGCCCGAGGGCTTCGGGGCGGGATCTTCATCGCCTCGATGCCCGCGCTGGCCAGGACCGCGTCGAACGATCCGGTGAACTGCCCGGCCCGGTCGCGGACCAGGAAGCGGAAGTCCGCGGCCCGATCACCGAGATCCATCAGGAGATTGCGGATCTGCTGCGTCGTCCGGCGCCCGTCCGGGTTCGCGG
>DAIRVB010000456.1:0-4353 GCA_036803065.1 Streptosporangiaceae bacterium | reverse complement strand
TTTCCCGGTTCCACCACAGTGACAGCAGATACCCGTCGTCCTCGCCGCGAGGGTCCGGCCGGGGGACGAACACTGGCTCGCTGGGGCTGGTGAGCGGGCCCGGGCCGTCGGCGACCACGGTCGAGTCCTTCACGTAATCGTGCCGGGCCAGCCCGTCGGTCATCGTGTCGGCCGCGAGGCTGCGGGTGGTGGCGAAGTAGCCGAACCGGTGCTGCCGGCCGGCGTAGTCATCGTTGATCTTCGGGAACTCCCCGGCGATCCCGCTGACCGTCCGGTTGCTGACGGCACCCGTCGCTGTGTTGACCCGCAACTGCCAGGGGTAGGCGGGCGGGAACCACTCGTGCGAGCTGACCGGGGTGAAGCCGGTGGCGGGGTTGCCGAGCCGGGAGATCCGGTGGCAATCGATGATCACCTCGTCGCCGGCCTCGTAGGCGTTGAAGAAGTGAGTCGGCGCGAACATCGCGCCCGCCTCATGCCACGTCACCTGGTGCGAGCGCCGGTCCATCAGGACGATCTGAGTGCCGTGCGGCAGCGCCGACTCGTCCCAGATCACCCCGGGCCGGCCCTGCTGGGCAAGGTCGAAGCGGAGCAGGGTCGGCGAGACGAGGAAGATCGCGTAGTTCTCGCTCACGGCGAAGTCGTGCATCAGCACCGGCAGCCCGATGTCCATGCGGTGGGAATCGACGATCCGCCCGGTCGTGACGTCGGCCCGGTACCAGACGACGGTGGGCCCGAGCGCGGCGAAGAAGAGCATGTCGCCGCTCGGCTGGTCGATCTTGTAATGAGCGGTGCAGAGGATGTCAATGCCGCCGTGGAAGTCAAAGGTCCCGAAGGTTTCCAGCGTCTCCGGGTGCAGGGCGTGCGGCAGGCCGCCTTCGAAATAGACCAGCAGATGATCGTCGAAGATGCCCACGTTGGTGTTGGCGATGTTCTTCGTCGGCGGCGCATCTTCCGGCAGCCGGCCCATGGTGCCGCCATTGACGAACCCGCTGTAGATGGCTTCGCCCTGGCGGACCTCGCACTTCATCGAGTCTGTCGCAACCCACCGGGCGCGGAAGGCCGCCTTGCCATCCCGCACGTAGACTGCGGCGACCATGCCGTCGCCCTCCCACCAGTGGTAGCGATCCAGGTTGCGCGGCTGGAACCGGGGATTGGACGAGACACGGAACAGCGCTCCGGCGAGGTCGTCCGGGATCTTCCCGGCAACTTCCAGGTCGTAGCCCTGGCCTTCCTCCGCCCACGGCGCGAACGGCCCGCTGAGGAACTTGTTGTCAGTCGGCCACGCCTGATCCGGTGTTGCTGGCCTGGTGGCAGGTGAGATCGAGATGGGGGTAGTTGACACGGCCCGGACGGGTTCTGCTGTCACGATGGCTCCTTCCCTTGGCGTGCGTAAGCACGCAGAAGCGCCTGGCAGCGCTCCTCGACCGGGCCCCTGGTCTCGGGATGAGTGAAGATGTAGCGCTCGCCGGCCCGCATCGCGGCGACCACGATCGCGCCCACCGCCGACGGCTCGAGTAGCTGCCCCGGGGGAAGGAAGTCCGCCGCCGCGGGCGCGCCCTCGTGATGACCCGGCCGCTTGGTGGCGTTGGCGTTGATGTTTGTGCGCACGAGGGCCGGGAGCAGGACCGACACCCCGACCTTGGCCTGGCCGGCGAGTTCGACGCCGAGCGTCTCGGTCACCGCGACGACCGCCGCCTTGGACGCGGCGTACGCGGCGGTCCCGGCTGCGGGGATGAGCGCGGCGACCGAGGCCGTGTTGACGATGTAGCCGCCGTGCGGGTTGCCGAGCAGCAGCGGCAGGAAGCTCTTGAGCCCGTGGATGACGCCCCAGAAGTTGATGTCCATGACCCAGCCGAAGTCCGCCGTGGTGAGGTCGTCAAAGGTCGAGAGCGGGCCGACCCCGGCGTTGTTGACGAGGATATCCGCCCGGCCAAAATCGCTGATCACGCTGTCAGCGAGCGCCTGCACGCCCGCCGCTTCGGTCACGTCGACCTGGCGAGCGTGAGCCCCGAGGTCCCGGGCGGCTCGCTCGGCGCCGGGCCCGTCGATATCCGCGATCACCACGGTGGCCCCTGCCGTGACGAGGCTCGCGGCGATGCCCCTGCCGATGCCCGAGGCGGCCCCGGTGACGACAGCCACCCGCCCGCCAAAGTCCTCGATCCTGGTCACGCGCTCGCCTGCTCATCCGCGAAGAGCCGCAGCCCGGCCATGCTGAGATCCACCGCCGACACCCCGCCGTCGGCCATGATCACCGCACCGTTGATCGCTGCCGACGCGGGGCCTGCCAGGAAGAGAATCACTTCCGCGATCTCCTCGGGTGTGGCGGCCAGGCGGCGAGGCGTGAGCGCCGCGGCCCGGCGGCATGCCTCCTCCCGGGTGATTCCGAGATGTCCAGCAGCATCCGTCATGACTTCCTCCAGCATTCCGGTGCGGGTCTGGCCCGGGCACACCACGTTCGCCCGGACCCCTAGCGGCCCGAAATCACCGGCGAGCGAGCGGGCCAGCCCGATCAGCGCATGCTTGGACACGATGTACGGCGCCGCGTTCGGCACGGCGAGCACGCCCGCCAGCGACGACACGAGCACGATGGTCCCGCGGGAGTCCAGGAGGGCCGGCAAGCATGTTCGCACGGTCGTGACGGCGGAACGCAGGTTCGCATTCAGCACCCGGCTCCACTCCTCGTCGGAAGCGGCCTGGACGTTGTCGAACGACGGGACCCCGGCACACGAGATGACCGAGTCGAGCCTTCCCCACCGATCCAGCGCGAGATTCAGGGCGGCGAGCGCCACGGACTGCTCCCCAGCGTCCCCCACGACCGTGGCAGCGCCCGTCCGCTCGGCGGCGGCATCGAGGGCCCGATCAGATGGCCCGGCGATCACCGCCTGCCCGCCGCGGGAGATCAGCGCTTCCACGACCGAGAGCCCGATACCGGTGGCACCGCCGGTGACGATCGACACCCTTCCTGGCGCGCTCATACCAGATCCGCCGCTGAAACGCTCGTTGCGGCCGGGTCGGCGGCGGCATCCGGCTCCCCGCCCCGGCCGCCTGCCAGGTCCGCCGGCCGGGCTACCCGGCGGGCCAGCCGGCAGGCCAGCGGCCAGATCCCGCCGGGCGTGGCCCGGACGATGACGATGAACAGCAGCCCTTCCAGCAGCTCGGAGAGCGTCTGGAAGTTTGCCAGTTCCTGGGTGAGCCCGTAGTAGACGATCAGCACGCCGACCACGGGGCCGAGGACAGTTCCGGTGCCGCCGACGATCACCATGAGCACCGCGTTAAGGCTCCACGAGAGACTCGCGATCTCGTCGGGGGAGACGGCGATGAGCTGGAAGGCGACCACCGCTCCGGCGAGGCCGATGACGGCGCTGGAGGCGATGAAGATGGCAATCCGGTGCCACCGGACCGCCACGCCGAGGCCTGCGGCTGCGGCTTCGTCGTCGCGGATCGCTGCCAGCCGCAGCCCGAGGCCGCTGTGGGAGACGAAGACCGCCAGGCCCATCGCCAGCGCGGCCACCACGACGGAAATCTGGAAGAGGTTCCCGCCGCTGGGGATACGGCCGACCGGCAGGGTGAAGCCACTGGCTCCCCCGGCCCAGGGCCAGTTGTAGAGCAGCGCCTGGACCACGACCGAGATCGCCAGGGTGCCGACCGCGAAATAGTCCCCGCGCAGCCGCAGCAGCGGCAGCGCCAGCAGCCCGGACAGCACTGCGCTGGTGAGCCCGGCGATGAGGACGGCGGCCGGCCAGCTCATGCCGGTGTGAACGAGGACGAGAGCCGCCGCGTAGCCGCCGGTCGCGACGAACGCCGCCGAGCCGAGCGACACCTGACCGCTGAAACCGGCCAGGACGTTCCACGCCTGCGCGATCGCGAGATAGCTGAACAGGGTGACGCCGAGATTGAGAGTGCCGGCCCCGAGCACCGGGCCAGCGGCGAACACAGCGACGACGGCGACGCCGAGGGCGGCCCACGAGATCGTTCCCCGGCTCATAGCGGCGCCGTCTTCCGGAAGAGGCCCTGCGGCCGGATCGCGAGCACGAGGAAGAATACGAGGTAGACAGCCACGTCCCGCCACCCGCCGCCGAACAGGCTGACGCTGACCGACTGGATGACGCCCAGCGTGATGCCCGCGAGCAGGACCCAGCCGACGCTGCCGATCCCCGCGAGTGCCATCACGGCGAAGCCGGTGAGGAGCAGCGGCAGCCCGCTGGACGGCGTGAAGCTCTGCGCGATTCCGGTCATCACCCCGGCCGCGGCGGCCAGCGCCGCCGCCCCGGCCAGGGTGAAGGCATAGATGCGAGCCACGTTCAGGCCGAGCACCGCGGCAGTTTCCGGATCGGCGGACGCGGCGCGCACCGC
>DAIRVB010000455.1:0-4356 GCA_036803065.1 Streptosporangiaceae bacterium | reverse complement strand
CCTGTACTTCGGCGGATCAAGCCCCCAGGCGGGCCCGGTCGCGGCCACGCACACCGACGTCTACCTGACCTGGGGCGAGCCGCCGCAGGCGGTGGACACCAAGCTGCGCTGGATGGACAGCCTGGCCCGCGAGGCGGGACGCACGCTGCGCTACGGCATCCGGCTGCACGTCATCAGCCGGGACACCGCCGACGAGGCCTGGCGGCAGGCCAGGCGGCTGATCGAAGGCGTCGACGAGGCGATGATACGCAAGGTGCAGGAGGGGCTCGCGCACAGCCAGTCCGAAGGCCAGCGCCGGATGCGCGAGCTGCACGGCGGCTCACCGGACAACCTCGAGGTCTCGCCGAACCTGTGGGCCGGCGTCGGGCTGCTCCGCGGCGGCGCCGGGACGGCGCTGGTCGGCAGCCACACCGAGGTCGCCGACCGGATCGAGGAGTACGCACGGCTCGGCCTGTCCGAGTTCATCCTGTCCGGCTACCCGCACCTGGAGGAGGCGTACTGGTTCGGCGAGGGCGTCCTGCCTATCCTGCGCTCGCGCGGCCTGTGGGCCCACCCGGCGCCGGACAGCGTCGACACGACCGTGAACGCGACCCCGTTCGCCCCGACGTCCGGACCCGCGGCTGATCCCCGGCGCCATCCAGCCGCCGCATCGTAAGAAAGACTTTCAGGCCGAACGATCCGTGGTACCACATCCACCGACGAACCTTTTCGCGAACGGAGGCAGGCGCATGCGGATCGCCGTGATCACCGGCAACCCCAAGCCGGGGTCCCGCACCCAGGGCGTCGCCCTGGCCGTAGCCGACACCCTCGCCGCCGAGCTGGACCCCTCCAGCCCGCCGGCCTCCACCGGCCCGGCCTCCACCGGCCCGGTGGAGGCCGGGCCGGCCCACCTGCTGGCGGTCGAGGTCCACCTGCGCCCCGTCCTGGTCGAACTCGGCGCCACCGTCCCCGCTCGCGGCCTCTACGTCACCGAGCCCGAGTTCGCCACCCTGGACGCGGCCATCGCCGCGTGGGCCAAAACCGCCGTCCCGCTGATCCGCCGCGCCCTGAACCCAGGCTGAGGGCGTACGTCACCCGGCCGTCGTCGTAGCCTGACACGCTGTCAGGCTACGCCGGCGGACTCTGCGGGGCCGCCGGGGCCGCGTCGGTGTTCGTGATCCTGAACTCGGCTTCGAGCATGTCCATGGCCTTGATGAACGCGGCCCGTTCGCCGGTGTCCAGCCGGTCGAGCACCCGGGCCAGCGGGGCCGACGCTCCGTCCAGCCAATCCTCCACCGCGAGCCGGGATTCGGGCCTGATCTGGACGATCGTGCGCCGCCGGTCAGCCTGGTCCGCGGACCGCTCCACCAGCTCGGCTTGATCCAGTTCGGCTAGGGCGCCGCTGACCGTGGACAGGCTCAGGCTGAGCCGTTCAGCGAGTGTGCCGACGCTCAGCGGGCCATCGCGCAGGTGCTCAAGCGCGGCGACGTGGCGGGGGCTCAGGGGCACGCCAGTCTCCGGCACGGCCTGGTCCTGGTACCGCCGTATCCCGCGCATGACCAGCGGGAACAGGCGCATCAGGCGCAAGCACGCCGCCGAATGCCTGGCCGCACTCGGTTCCGTAGCCACCCCACCGTCCTTTTGACGTCGCCCACGCCACTATATATGGTTCGGATAGCCAAACTATTTGGCCATGCAACCTAAATTAACCATGAGGAGCCGCTATGACCGCACCCTTGCAAGAGAAGACCCTGGCCGCGCAGCTGGCCGACGGCTCGCTGGCCGGCACCTGGACCCTTGACCCGGCGCGGTCCACCGTCGCGCTGAAGTCCAAGGCCATGTGGGGCCTGTCCGCGGTCAAGGGCACGTTCACGGACGTGACAGGCGCCGGGGCCGTCTCACCGACGGGGGAGGTCACCGGCCAGATCACGGTGGCGACCGCCTCGCTGGACACCAAGAACGCCCGCCGCGACAAGCACCTGCGCTCGAAGGACTTCTTCCTCGCCGATGAGCACCCGTCGATCACCTTCGCCGTGGCCAAGCTCACGCCCGCCGCCGATGGCGTGACCGTCGAGGGAACCCTCACCGTCCGGGGCCGCACTAACCCGGTCACCTTCACCGCGTCCCCCGCCCCGGTCGCGGACGGTGCCGTGGCGCTCGACGCGACGGTCGAGGTGGACCGGTCACACTACGGCCTCACCTGGAGCCAGCTCGGCATGGCGTCAATGCACAACACCATTACGCTGCACGCGGTCTTCACCCGGGACTAAGCCTCGCTGACCCCTGCGAACCCGGCCGTCGAGTCACGGCCGGGTTCCGTTCAGCTGCGAACGGGTCAGGTCCTGCCACGGCTCGTGGCCTCCTCACGGTAGCTGGCTATCTGCCAGGCGATCTCGCTGAGGGTGGTACCGGTGAACACGGGGATGCTCCCGTCTTTGGGGACCGCGATGGTCGTGCCGTCCACCGTGATCAGGTCGTAGTCGGTGAACAGCGCGGTGAACAACCGCGCTGCCAGTTCCGGGGGTGTGCTCACTGCGCCAGCTCAAGCCGTGCCCACGACGCGGCCTTCCTGGTTCCCGTCCACACCCCAGTTCCCGTCCCCGGCAAGCGCCTGGACTAGGGCTTGTGGCCTGACTCGATCTGCTTGAGGAGGCTTTTCGACAGGTGGGCCGCGTCCCCGCGAGGCCGGTCTGCGTGAGGCCCCTGCGCTTGCGGGCGCGGGCTATGCGCCGGCCGATGCTGCCAACATCATCCACAGGACCTCGCTCGCTCTGGCAATCCCTGATCAATTGCCAGGATAAGCGTTAGCGCACCGGCCAAGATCAACCGGTCTCAGATTCGCTGGCAAGCGTCCTGCGTTGCCTCAGCTTCGATGGCAATGCCTCATGCTCACTGACACAGGACAGCGGAGCTCAGCGGCGGTTGGTTTCGTCGCTCAATACGTTATTGAGCGACGAAACTAAACGTAATCAAACCGGGCGGCTTGCGGGTAGGCCGGACTTGCGTGTCGCTTCGCATCTGACCTGGCGGTTTCTCGCGTGATGTGGCGGTGCAGGTGGCGGTTTCTCATCTGATGTGGCGGAGGGCCGGGCTTCCTCATCCCGGCGACTACGCCGCAGGCGCGGTAACGATGCGGCGGCACTGGCTACGGCCTTGCACGATAACCCCAAGCCGCCACTCAAGATAACCGCGATAACCGCATTCATCCTGGTCAATATTGAAGGTCCGCTTATTGTCAGCGCAAGCCGGGTGATAGTTTCGATGGCAGGATAATCTTCTTGAACAGTCCCCAATGCTCCGCATTCCCGCGCAGCATCCGTATGCACCAAATAGCTTGATCCAGTTGGATCTGGCGGGCCGGTCTGCGACGTGGCCGTACATGGAAGATTATTCAGGCCATCCTGTAGAAGTGCAGGCCTATTACCGCTGAAATGGTTGTCGCGAAGGTGCCTAGTGGGCGGCGGTAGTCCGTATGCATGATTGTCCAATTCTTGAGGTGCGAGATGACCTGCTCAATCATCCAGCGCATCTTATTGACTTGAGTGTTGTACTCTTTCTGCCAGCCGAGTAGCTCGCCGCCCTTCGGCTTCTTGAAGGGCGTGATCATATCGTTGCCGACATAGCCTTTGTCTGCTATCCAGTTCCCGGGATTCATTGTCAGGAGCACGCCGGATTCGCCCATGCAGTAGTTGTCGTGGCGGCTTCCGTTGATGGGATCGGAGATCCAGGCGAGCTTTCCGTAAATCGTGCAGGCGACCTGTACATTCATGCCGGTGGTCTTATGCTTTCCTGAGTACAGCTCCTTGTGCCCGGTCCATGACCAGCACGGGAGCAGTGTCCCCGTCGATGATGTACTGGGTTTCTGAGTCCAGGTCGTCAGCAGTCGGAACACACCCGGATGTGGCCGCGGGAATGAGCGGTGTTATCGCCGATATTGCGCGGCTGATGGTCGGTTGGGAGACGCCGAATGACTCGCCGATTTCCGCCTGAGTACGGTTGTGGCGTAGATAGGAAAGGGTTGTGATCACCGACTTGTAAAGGCCGAGGCACGGCGGCCATTTCGAGGCGCCTGGCTCACGATCGACGGAATTTATCAGGATGCAAAGATCGACGATCTCTGCGCGAACGAACCCGGTGGTATGATGCATGCAATGGCCTGTTTCTAAGGATCGTGTATGGTAACTCAACCCTTTCGAGAAACAGGTCATCTTTTACGCAGGCACGCCGCCGAAGAAATAAAATTTACATAACAGACTTGAGCCGTGAATAACCCTCATGGGAGACCTGATGCGGATCATCTACCTGTCGAATCATCCCGGCGAGAAGCTGCAGGCTATTCGCCAGAGGCGCCAGGCGGCCGAAGAGCAAGAGATGGCT
>DAIRVB010000454.1:0-4368 GCA_036803065.1 Streptosporangiaceae bacterium | reverse complement strand
GTGCAGGAGATCACCGGATCCCCGGCCCGGACGTTCCGGGAGTGGGCGACGGACCATGCCGCCGACTTCCGTCAGCGGAAACCGGTGGCGTAGCTGCGCGTTATTCAGGTGACCCAGTTCGGGGGCCCCGAGGTGCTGACACTGGGGGAGGCCCCAGATCCCGTCGCCGGCACGGGGGAGGCCGTGATCGCGGCGTGGTACGCGGGCAGGCCCGAGAGCCGACAACCGCCAGTGATCATCGGACCAGATGCTCGGCTGGGCATGCCCGCAGGCGGCGCAGCCTAGGCCGCCCTCCCCGGCCCGGGATGGTTCCGGCAGCGCAGGGGGCCCGAGCGGGACCACCCGCAAGCCCTCCTGCTCGAAGGGGAAGACCTCCCAGCCGGTCATCCGGGACGGCGCGAGCCTGCCGTCAGCGCCGGCGCCATGCAGCGCGTGCGCGTAGAACTCCTCCGGGCTCACGGCACGACCCGAGACTACTCCGGCGTGCCCACTGGCACTGGATACCACGCTGCCGGGTCGCCCGGCGTGCCGGTGAAGTCATACCGGATGCCGTCCGGCGACAACGCGACCAGCGATATCGACGTCGTTCCCCAGATCTGTCCAGCGCCGAGGTCGCGCTGCACTATCAGCGCTCGCGGATCTTCTGGACCGATGCCATCACCGTTCAGCAGGGGCAGCCAAGCTCCCCAGGCCTGGGCGACAGGGCGGCCGGGCCGTGGGTCCGGCCGCACCGCGCTGCGAAGCCGAGGTTCGAAGTGGGCGATGCGAGCCAGTTCCTGCTCACGGCCGGCGGGCGGGCTGTCGCCAAGGCCGCTGTTCACCACGACATGCAGGCCGGCGGGCAGCTGCCGCTCGGTGAGGTGCTCACCGTCCCAGCTCGACAGGGCCGCCATCCCGGGCTCCGCGATCAGCAGGTGAAACGGATCGTAGTCGCTGAGCCCGCTGCTTCCCAGCTTCCCCTGAGCCGCGGCCTCAAGGGGCAGCACGCCCCGTGAGCGGCGCGATCCCGCAGGCGCCATCCGCCCCCGCCCATTGAGCACGCACGCCACCCGCCGCGCCGCGGGCTCCACCGCCAGCCAGGTTCCGCCGGCCAGCAGGTCCCGGCCTCCGATTACCCCGGGAAAGTCTGGCCAGTACCGTTCCGGGGGCTCCCAGGCACGGTCAACAAGCTCGTCACGGACCCCGGCCAGCAGCACCGGGGCACCCGGCCCGATGCTCAGGATGGCCGTGCACATGCCCCCATTTGAGCAGAGCCGGCCCGAGTCCGGCCGCCTGCCCCCGGCAGACTGTGACGATGAGGGTCACTATCCGGGTTCGGCCCGGGGTCAGCCGGCCGAGCGTGGGCGGCGAGCACGATGGCGCCCTCATCGTCGCGGTCAGCGCTCGCGCGGTCGGTGGCCAGGCCACTGAGGCTGCGCTGGCCGCAGTAGCCGGCGCTTTCGGTGTCCGGCGGCGCTGCGTGACCCTCGTGACCGGCACGACAAGCCGGACGAAGGTGATCGACATCGTTGACGGAGATCCTTCGATGCTGGCTCGCCTGCTCGCCCGGTAGCTATTCAGCCGACCGCCGCTGAGCTGTGACGGCCCCAGTGCCCACGGTGCACGACATCGGCGGGGCTGCGGCGGCGCTCCTGGATCCGGGGGCTTTGCGGCGGGATGTCATCGGCGCGGTACCCGACCGTGATCCCGCCGATCGGGTCATACTCGCCGGGCACACCGAACTCGGCACGCAGCGGGTCCAGGTTCTCCGGCGCTATCCCGAAGAAACAGGCGCCAAGCCCTTCGTCGACCGCGGTGAGCAGCATCAGCAGCGCGGCCATGCCGGTGTCGATGTACCAGTAGGGGGCCGGCCAGTGCGCCTCGGCCCGGTCCTGCCAGGGCTTGTCGGGCTGCGCGTACCGATCGAGGTAGGCGGCCTTGTGGGCGAGGGGCATCACAACCAGCGGTGCGTCCTGCATGGTCGGGGTCTGCTCCACCCGGGTCGGCACAAACGGCCAGAAGCGGGCCCGGTCTGCTGCGTCGGTGAGCGCCAGAAAGGCCCAGCCCTGGGAGAAACCCGCCGACGGTGCGCGTAGCGCGCTCGTCAGCACCCGCTCGATGACCTCAGGGGACAGCGGGCGGCCGCAGTAATGCCTGACCATGCGCCGCCGCCGGACGACCTCGGAGAACTCCATACCTCCGATCCTGCCACCGGCACGGACTGGGTCGGTTTCAGAGCTTGGTGAGCTTGGTATATGGCGAGATGATTCGTTCTTGCCGCGAGCCGAAGTCGACAAGCACGGCGGTCTCATCCTCGACACGGATGACCCGGCCGAGGCCGTAACGGTCGTGGGTCACTTGGTCTTGCACATCGAATACTTCGACGGGCGCGGCCGCAGGGGGTGCGTTGAAGGGACTACTTGGCAGATGGCGCCGGGGCATGGCGCGGGCTGGCTTCATTACTACTAGTATGCGCCCAACTGGCTGGTCACCGCATGCTTGTCGGCCTGCTCGCATCCAATATCGGCGTGTCGCGGGGCTACTGGGCGGCCGCCGGGCTTACGGTCCGGTGAAGTCCACCAGGCTGGACACGTCGAGCATGCGCTGATCACGTGACCTGGCTGTCCTCGGGGACAGGGCCACGCAGGTCCCAGCCCGGGGTGTTGGAACGGACCCTGACGGAGCGCTCGTCGACTGCCTCGCCGCACCGGCGGCACACCCAGTCCGGGTCGAGGTCGTGGTCACCGTGCCGGAGAGTGGCCGGCGGCTCCGCAGACACCCAGCGATCGCCCCAGGCCAGCAGTGCCCTGAGTACCGGGGCAAGATCCCGTCCCGCCGCAGTCAGGTGGTAGTCCCAGCGCGCCGGAGACGCCTGGTACTGGCG
This sequence comes from Streptosporangiaceae bacterium, assembly GCA_036803065.1. Classification (GTDB taxonomy): domain Bacteria; phylum Actinomycetota; class Actinomycetes; order Streptosporangiales; family Streptosporangiaceae; genus JAWWPY01. The sequence goes on along the minus strand of DAIRVB010000454.1, from coordinate 1,505 downwards.
GCGCTCCAGGATCCCGGCCTCGACGAGGGCACGGAACCGGGCGGCGAGGCGGTCGCGCGGCGCGCCCGTATTGCGCGCGATCTCATTGAACCGGTGATTGCCGAAGGAGACCTCGCGGACTGCGAGGAGCGCCGCGGCCAGCATCGTGGCCGCCGCCGCCTCGGTGTTTGTCCGCCGCCCCCGAGCCGCCGCCAGCCCGCCGGGTCAGGCCGCTCGGCAGGTCGGCGTTAGGGCCGCGTCAAGAGGCTGACCGGGCCCGTTAGGGAATTGTCAAGATCGCTCACTAGTCCCGCAATCAAGCGTCCACTGGGACTGATGAACCGCACGCGGGGCCGACGTGGGCTCGGAGCGCCTTTCGCGCTGCCGGCGGGCTCGGCCGCGCTCCTGGTGGTCGGGGCCGTCGCGGCGGGACTGAACGGCAGGCTGCCCGCCACCGGCGTGCTCGCCGGGGTCGCGATCGTCGTCACGAGCGTGTCACTGGTGGCGGAACCCCTCACCGCTCCCGTGCTTGGTGTCATTGGGTGGCTGACCGTCGTGGGTTTCTCGCGCCCCCCTTACGCCGAACTGCGGCCGACCGGGCCGGTGGCCGCGCAGGCGGCCGTGGCGATCGCGGTGTGCTGCTTGCTTGGTGCGGGATTCGGCCAGCTAGTGCGCCAATTCGGATCGTCGTTCACACTGTGGATTGTGGACATGCGTGGCGATCGAGAGCCCGGATCCGGCGCCTGGGCCGGGATCCGCGGTCGGCGGCAGCTCGCCGGGGTGTTGCTGGCCGCCGGGCTGCCGCTGCTCACCGTGGCCCTGGCGACCAGCCGGAACCACCTGAGCCTCGCCGATGACCTGCTCATCTACCTGGTCGCGGTGGTGGCCATCGCGGTGGTCGGCGGGTTCTGGCCCGCGGTGCTCGCCGCCGTGATGTCCAGCCTGCTGCTGAACTGGTACTTCACCCCGCCGCTGCACACGCTGTCCATCGCGGAGCCGCGCAGCCTGCTGGCCCTGCTGCTGTTCGTCACCGTGGCGGTCACCGTCAGCAGCGTTGTGCACCTGTCCGCGCGCCGTGCGGTCCAGGCCGCGCGCAGCGCGGACGAGGCAGCATCGCTGCTTGAGCTGGCCCAGACGGTTCTCGGCGGCGCCGACACGCCCGCCGCGGTGCTCGATCACCTCACCGCTACCTGGGGCGGCCGGGCCGAACTCGTTGAACGGGTCCGTGATCAATGGATACGGGTCGCCGTGAGCGGTAACGCACCGGCCGAGGCGACGGAGTCCCGGGTGGCCGTCCGACCCGGCCTGGCGCTGCTCGTGGCCGGGCAGACCCGGCTGGTGACGCCGCGGATGCTGGACGGATTCGCCGCGCAGGCAGGGGCGGCCCTGGACCGGGACCGGCTGCGCACCCAGGCCGCCCAGGCGGAAGCGCTCGCCGAAGGCAACCGGATGCGCACTGCCCTGCTCGCCGCCGTCAGTCACGACTTGCGCACCCCGCTTGCCTCCATCAAAGCCAGCGTCAGCAC
>DAIRVB010000453.1:0-4368 GCA_036803065.1 Streptosporangiaceae bacterium | reverse complement strand
ATCGCCGCGCCAGATCCGTAGTGTTACTTTCGCGCCCATCAGTATCTCTCCCCCGGTACGGCGGGCAATTCCTCATCGGTGAGGTACTTGTTCAGTTCGGAACGGTCGAACAGCGCCAGCAGGTCCTCGCGCATCGGGACCATCGGCTGCCGGGTGAGCGTCACCCGGTCGCCGTCCAGTGCGCAGATGAGGTTGATCTTGCGCCACTCCGGCGACATTCCGGGGAAGTCGTCGCGGGTGTGGCCGCCGCGGCTCTCCTGGCGCTCCAGGGCCGCCTGAGCCACGCAGTCCGCGATCAGCATGATGTTGCGCAGGTCCAGCGCCAGGTGCCAGCCGGGGTTGTAGGCCGCGCCGCCCTCGGCGCTGACCTGGGCGGCCCGTTCGCGCAACTTCTCCAGTTCGGCGATCGCGGTCTTGATCTCTTCTTCCTTCCGGATGATGCCGACCAGGTCACTCATGGTCTGCTGGACCTCGGCGTGCACCGTGTACGGGTTCTCACCACCTGCGCGCCGCAGCGGCGCGATGGCCTCCTCCTGGGCCGCCGCGACTTCGGCCTCGCTGGCGCTCGGCCGGGCGCCGCGCAGCCAGTCCAGGTACTGCGCCGCGCCCATCCCGGCCCGGCGGCCGAACACCAGCAGGTCCGACAGCGAGTTGCCGCCGAGCCGGTTGGAGCCGTGCATGCCGCCGGACACCTCGCCGGCCGCGTACAGGCCGGGCACCGACGACACCGCGGTGTCCGGGTCCACCTCAACCCCGCCCATCACATAGTGCTGGGCCGGGCCTACCTCCATCGGCTCCTTGGTGATGTCCACGTCGGCCAGTTCCTTGAACTGGTGGTACATGGACGGCAGCTTGCGCAAGATAACGTCGGCGGGCAGCCGGGTTGACACGTCGAGGAATACCCCGCCGTGCGGCGACCCGCGCCCTGCCTTCACCTCGGCGTTGATAGATCGGGCCACCTCGTCCCGGGGCAGCAGTTCCGGCGGACGCCTGTTGTGCTCCGGATCTGTGTACCAGCGGTCACCCTCTTCCTCGGTTTCCGCGTATATCGCCCGGAACACGTCGGGCACGTAGCCGAACATGAACCGCTTGCCCTCGGAGTTGCGCAGCACCCCGCCGTCGCCGCGGACCGACTCGGTGACCAGCAGCCCGCGCACCGAGATCGGCCAGACCATGTGCGTGGGGTGGAACTGCACGAACTCCATGTTGAGCAGATTTGCGCCGGCGAGCAGCGCGAGCGCGTGCCCGTCCCCGGTGTACTCCCAGGAGTTTGAGCTGACCTTGAAGGTCTTGCCGATCCCGCCCGTCGCGAGGATGACGGCGGGAGCCTCGAACAGGACGAACCGCCCGTTCTCCCGGATATAGCCGAACGCGCCCGCGATCCGGCCGCCGTCCTTGACCAGCCGGGTGATCGTGGTTTCCGCGAAGACCTTGATCATGGCTTCCGGGTCGCCGTGGCGGACAGCGTCTTCTTGCTGCAAGGCCACCACCCGCTGCTGCAGGGTGCGGATCATCTCCAGGCCGGTCCGGTCACCCACGTGGGCCAGCCGCGGGTACTCGTGGCCGCCGAAGTTGCGCTGGCTGATCTTGCCGTCGGGGGTCCGGTCGAACAGCGCGCCCCATGCCTCGAGCTCCCAGACGCGGTCCGGGGCCTCCTTGGCGTGGAGTTCGGCCATCCGCCAGTTGTTGAGGAACTTTCCGCCGCGCATGGTGTCGCGGAAATGAACCTGCCAGTTGTCGCGAGGGTTGACGTTGCCCATCGCGGCGGCACAGCCGCCTTCCGCCATGACCGTGTGCGCCTTGCCGAATAGGGACTTGGAGATGACGGCGGTCCTCCAGCCGGCCTGCCGCGCCTCGATGGCCGCCCGCAGCCCTGAGCCGCCCGCGCCGATCACTACGACGTCGTAGGGGAGCCGCCCGATGTCAGTCATGTGCGCCGTGCACCTTCTTGCCTCAGCCTTCGGAAAAGCAGCTTAAAAGAACCGTGGGTCGCTGATGGCACCGCTGGCCACCAGCCGTATGTAGAGGTCGGTGAACAGCACCCAGATCAACGACACCCAGGCGAATTGCATGTGCCTGGCGTTCAGCCTGGAGACCTTGGTCCACATCCAGTACCTGACCGGATGCTTGGAGAAGTGCTTGAGCCGACCTCCGGTGATGTGCCTGCAAGCGTGGCAGGACAGCGAGTACAGCCAGAGCAGCGCCGCGTTGACTAGCAGCACGAGCGTGCCGAGGCCCATGTGGCCCCACTGGCCGGCGTGGTTGCGGAACGCGATCACGGCGTCCGCCGAAAGGATCACGTTGAACACCACCGCGATCCAGAAGAAGTAGCGGTGCAGGTTCTGCAGGATCAGCGGCAGCCTGGTCTCACCGGTGTACTTGGCGTGCGGCTCGCGGACCGCGCAGGCGGCGGGCGCCCGCCAGAACGCCCGGTAGTAGGCCTTGCGGTAGTAGTAGCAGGTGAGCCGGAAGCCCATCGGGCCACCGATGATGATGATCGCCGGCGTGAGCCAGGTCAGCCACGGGATCCAGTCGAATCCGGCGCCCTTGGCGCACGTGGTCACGAGGCAGGGCGAGTACAGCGGGGAAATATACGGCTTCCAGAAGTAATCCGCGTTGATCAGCGACGCCCAGGTCAGATAGATCACGACCACGCCGAGCGCGGTCGCGTTGATGATCGGCTGGCGCCACCACGGGTCCGGGCGCAGCGTGGATTCCTGGATCTGCGCCCGGGTTTTGGCCGGCCCGGCCGTTGCCTGCGTCATCCTCGACGTCTCCGCCCTCGAACTCAGTGGGTCACTAGGGCTCGTCGCGCGCTATTCGGTGTGCCCCGGCCCGTGGTCGCGCACTGCTGTGGAACCTTATTCCAAGGCATATCACCACGCGGCCCTGCAGCGAGTTTCCTTGCGTGTGACTCTTGCTACACTCCGTCCTCGATAATCCCCAGGGCGCGGCGCAGAAAGTCCACCTGAAGCAGGAGCAGGTTCTCAGCGACCTCCTCCTGCGGGGTCATGTGGGTGACACCCGAGAGCGGCAGCACGACATGCGGCCGCCCCGCGGCGAGCAGCGCCGACGACAAGCGCAGCGTGTGCGCCGCGACCACGTTGTCGTCGGCGAGCCCGTGGATGAGCAACAGCGGCCGCTTGAGCCGAGGCGCGTCGCCGAGGAGCGAGTTCGCGTCATATACCTCGGCTGTCTCGGCTGGGTCGCCTAGGTAGCGTTCCGTGTAATGAGTGTCATAGAGGCGCCAGTCGGTGACCGGCGCGCCCGCGATGGCGGCATGGAAGACGTCAGGCCGGCGGAGCACAGCCAGCGCAGCGAGATATCCGCCGAACGACCAGCCCCTGATAGCGACTCGTCCCATGTCGAGGTCGCCGCAGCGCTCGTTCGCCGCCTCCAGCGCCTCGATCTGGTCCTCCAGGGCCGGGCCAGCCAGGTCATGCCAGACCTCCCGCTCCCACTCCGGCCCGCGCCCGGGGGTGCCCCGGCCGTCGGCGACGAGCACGGCGAAACCCTGTTCGGCCAGCCACTGCGAGGTCAGGAACGCGGCGCGGGCAGCTAGTACCCGCTGGGCGTGCGGGCCGCCGTAGGGGTCGAGGAGCACGGGCAGCTTCCGTGAGCCGGGCTCGTGCCAGGACGGCAGGAGCAGGGCGGCGCGGATGGCGCGCTGCCCGGCGTGGCCGAGCAGGGGCTGCGGGTCGGGAAGATTCGGCCGCTCCGCCAGCGAGCGGATCCGGGCGACCTCGGTGGCCGTGCCGGAGTCCGGGTCATCGCGCAGCACCACAGCCGTGACGCCGTCCTCGGCCAGCGTTTGCGTGGTGATCAGGGTGGTGCCCCCCGCGCGCTGGCCACCGAAGATTCCCTCGCGCGGGGTGACCTGCGCCAGCCCGGGTGGCCCGTAGAGCCACAGGCCGATGTCCATGGGCTCCTGCGAGGCGGTGAAAAGTACGAAGTCGCCGTCCACCGCCACGATCTGGCGGACCTGCAGGGTGGGCGGCGTGACCGCGCCGGCGCTGGCGTCGCGAAGTTCGTCCGGCGTGGCGACCAGGAGCCGCCGCGCGCCGCCGTCATCGGTGGTCCACACGATCCGGCCGGCGTCAGTACGCGCGGGCACCCCGGGCACGATGTCAAGCCATCGCTCGTCGCTGTCCTCGCGCAGCACGGTGGTGTTTCCGCTGACCGGATCGGCACTGAGGATGCGCATCCGGCGCTGGTCGCGGCTCTGCACCACGATCAGTGGTCCGGGCTCCTGCCAGTGCGCCGTCACCAGGTACGGAAACGCGGCCCGGTCCCAGTCCACGGGCACCTGGACCGCGGGCACCTGGACCGCGGGCACCTGGACCACGGGCACCTGGACCACGGGCACCT
>DAIRVB010000452.1:0-4370 GCA_036803065.1 Streptosporangiaceae bacterium | reverse complement strand
GGAGTTCGGTCAGGCTCGTTGCGTCATCGTTCATGGACGGGATTATATGAGTGCACTGTGACGCTCTATAGAGCATCACAAAGCTCTCTAGGCAACCCCGCTGCTCAACGCTGTTCCCCGGGCGGGGAACAGCGCAACCGTGGCCTGATCGTTACGCTGCGCGGGAGGACAAAACCAGTTCGAATGCCTGTCCTGGCTGTGCGAGTATCACTGCCTGACCGGCAACTCGACGAGCGGCGACGGGGGTGGCAGCCGAGCATGCTTCTGACGATCACCTCGACCGCGGCGCCCGCGACGGATCTGGGTTTCCTGCTGCACAAGCATCCGGGTAAGACACAGTGCTTCGATGTCGCGGCCGGGCAGGTTCACGTGTTCTACCCGGAGGCCGGCCAGGACCGGTGCACGGCCGCCCTGCTGCTGGAAATCGATCCGATCGGGCTGGTCCGTGGCCGGCGATCCGCCGGCCCGGACGCATTCTCGCTGGCCCAGTACGTCAACGACCGGCCCTACGCGGCATCGTCGATGATGGCCGTGGCCCTGGGCCGGGTCTTCCGCACGGCCATGGCCGGCCGGTGCGAGGCGAGGCCGGAACTGGCCGCCACCACGCTGCCGCTGGAGATCGCGATCCCGGCCCTGCCCTGCCGTGGCGGAGCCGAGGTTGCGCAACGGCTCTTCGGCCCGCTGGGCTGGACGGTCGAAGCGACGCCGGTGCCGCTCGACCCGCTGATCCCGCAGTGGGGTGATTCCCGGTATGTCGGGCTGCGGCTGTCCGGGCGGCTCCGCCTCGCCGATGCGCTGAACCACTTGTACGTGCTGCTGCCGGTGCTGGACAACGCCAAGCACTACTGGGTGAGCACCGACGAGGTGGACAAGCTGATCCGGGCCGGCAGCGGATGGCTGGGCGGCCACCCTGACCGGGACCTGATCACCCGCCGCTACCTGGCGCATCGCCGGGAACTCGTGCTCACGGCGGTGGGCCGGCTCGCCGAGGCCGACGACACGGAACCGGAGACGCTGGACAATGCCGTGCCCGACGACGGCACGGATGAGGCACCGCAGCGGCCGCTCTCCCTGGCGCAGCAACGCAGTGGAGCGGTCGTGGCGGCCCTGCGGGCAGCGGGCGCGACCACCGTCGCCGACCTCGGCTGCGGTGAGGGCGCCCTGCTCAGGATGCTCCTCGACGAGCCCGCCTTCAGCCGGGTCCTCGACGTTGACGTGTCACACCGGGCGCTGCAGGCCGCAGCGAAGCGGCTTCACCTGGACCGGATGCCGGACCGGCGGCGGGAGCGCGTGGAGTTGCTGCAGTCCTCGCTGACCTACCGCGACGAGCGGATAGCCGGATTCGACGCGGCGGTCCTCATGGAGGTCATCGAGCATGTCGACCCGCCGCGGCTAGGCGCCCTGGAGCAGACAGTATTCGGCTCCGCCGGCCCGGCCACGGTCGTGCTCACCACCCCCAACGCCGAGCACAATGTCCGGTTCCCCGACCTCCCCGCTGGGTCGATGCGTCACCGTGACCACCGGTTCGAGTGGACCCGTGCCCAGTTCCGCGGCTGGGCCGACGCTGTCGCGGCCAGGCACGGCTACGGCGTCCGGTACCTGCCGGTCGGCACCGACGACCCGGAGGTCGGCCCCCCGACGCAGATGGCGGTGTTCTCCCGCCATGGCTGATCCGCAGGCACCGCTGCCGCAGGCACCGCGACGGGCGCTGGGCATTCCCGAGATGGCCCTGGTGGTCCTCGTCGGCGTGCCCGGCTCGGGCAAGTCCACGTTCGCGCGCCGCCACTTCGAGCCGTTCGAGGTGCTCTCCAGCGACTTCTGCCGCGGCCTGGTCTCCGGCGACGAGAACGACCAGGCCGCGACCCGTGACGCGTTCGACGTGCTGCACTACATCGCCAGCAAGCGGCTGGCCGCCGGGCGGCTGACCGTGGTGGACGCCACGAACGTGCAGCCCGAAGGCCGGAAACAGCTCGTTGAGCTGGCCCGGTCCCATGACGTCCTCCCGGTGGCGATCGTGCTTGACCTACCGGTCGACGTATGCGCCGCCAGGAACACCACGCGCCCACAACGGAACTTCGGCGCTCATGTCATCCGCCGCCAGCATGACCAGCTGCGCCGGTCCCTGCGCTCACTCAGCCGGGAAGGCTTCCGCAAGGTCCACGTGCTGCACAGCGTGGCGGAGATCGACTCGGCGGTGATCGTCCGGGAACGGCTGCTCACCGACTACCGGGACCGGACCGGACCGTTCGACGTGATCGGCGACATCCACGGCTGCCGCGGCGAGCTGGAGGCCCTGCTGAGCCGGCTCGGGTACGTGATCGAGCGGGATCCTGACCACCGGCCCACCGGCGCGGCCCATCCCCTCGGGCGCACCGCGGTATTCCTGGGTGACCTGGTGGATCGCGGCCCTGACTCGCCCGGGGTGCTCCGCCTGGTGATGGGCATGGCCGACGCGGGTCACGCCCTCGTGGTTCCGGGCAACCACGAGAACAAGCTGGTCCGGGCCCTGTCCGGCCGTAACGTGCAAGTCAGCCACGGCCTGGCCGAGACGCTCAGCCAGCTCGCCGCGCAGCCCGAGGAGTTCCGCAAGCAGGTCGAGGCGTTCTGCCACGACCTGGTCTCCCATCTCGTCCTGGACGCCGGGCGGCTCGTTGTCGCGCACGCCGGGCTGAAGGAGGCCTACCACGGCCGGGCCTCCGGGCGGGTGCGCAGCTTCGCCCTGTACGGCGACACCACCGGCGAGACCGACGAGTTCGGGCTCCCAGTCCGCTACCCGTGGGCGAACGACTACCGGGGCAGCGCCATGGTCCTGTACGGGCACACGCCCACGCCGGAGCCGGAGTGGGTGAACAACACCATGTGCCTGGACACCGGCTGCGTTTTCGGCGGCAGGCTCACTGCGCTGCGCTATCCCGAGAGGGAGATCGTCTCCGTCCCGGCCGAGCGCGTCTGGTACGAGCCGGCCCGGCCGTTCCGCGCCCCCGATCAGCTGCCGGACGCGGATTCTGCCGAAGGTGGCGCGGCGGCCGCCCGTGACCCCGGCATCCTGGATGTCCGCGACGTACTGGGCAAACGCGCCGTGGAGACCCGCCATCACGGGCGTGTCACCGTCCGTGAGGAAAACGCGGCGGGCGCCCTGGAGGTAATGAGCCGGTTCGCGATCGACCCACGGTGGCTGCTCTACCTGCCGCCGACCATGGCGCCGTGCGCGACGTCGGTCCTACCGGACCTGCTTGAGCACCCGGCCGAGGCATTCGACGCCTACCGGGCCGATGGCATCGCGGAAGTCATCTGCGAGGAGAAGCACATGGGCTCCCGGGCCGTGGCCCTCGTCTGCCGCGACGAGGTGGCCGCCCGCCGCTTCGGCGGGGCCGAGCCGGCTACGGGCGACTCCACTCCCTGCGGCGCCGTGTACACGCGCACCGGACGGCCGTTCTTCGAGCCCGTGCTGACCGGCGAATTGCTCGGTTCGCTGCGCGCGGCGGTCAGCGCCAGCGCCCTGTGGGACGAACTGGACACTGACTGGCTACTGCTCGACTGCGAACTGCTGCCCTGGTCGGCCAAGGCCGAGGCCCTGCTGCGGCACCAGTACGCCGCCGTCGGCGCGGCCGCGCGGGCCGCCCTGCCCGCCGCCGCGGCGGCGCTGGAGCAGGCCCTGCAACGAGGCTCAGACGTCGCGCCGCTGCTCGACCGGGTGCGGAGCCGGGCCCGCAACGCGGACGCATTCGCGGCCGCCTACCGGCGGTACTGCTGGCCCACCGACGGCCTGAACGGCATCCGGCTGGCCCCATTCCAGGTCCTCGCCACCGAGAACGCCACCTACCACGACCGTGATCACAGCTGGCACCTCGCACTCGCTGACCGGCTGGCGGCCGCCACGCCGGGACTGATCACGACCACCCGCCGCCTGCTCGTGGACACCACCGACCCTGGCTCCACGGCCGCGGGGGTCGCCTGGTGGGAGGAACTCACGGCCAGCGGCGGCGAGGGCATGGTGGTCAAGCCGCACGCCAACCTGGCCCGGGCCCGGCGCGGGCTGGTCCAGCCCGGGATCAAGGTGCGGGGCCGCGAGTACTTGCGGATCATCTACGGGCCCGACTACACCGACCCGGGGAACCTCAGCCGGCTCCGGCAGCGGAACCTGGGCCACAAGCGCTCGCTGGCGCAGCGCGAGTACGCCCTCGGACTCGAAGCGCTGGAAAGGGCGACGCGGAAGGATCCGTTGTGGCGTGTGCATGAAGCGGTTTTCGCCGTCCTGGCCCTCGAATCGGAGCCGGTAGACCCGCGGCTGTGAGCGTGCGGCACCGAACGTTCTGCCGGGAGGCGGGTCAGCTCTGGGCCGGTGCTGGGCGGGTGGTGCGGTGCGGGCG
>DAIRVB010000451.1:0-4376 GCA_036803065.1 Streptosporangiaceae bacterium | reverse complement strand
CCTCAAGCGATATCCAGGCCGAGACGGTAGCGGCCGGGGCGCTGGCCTATAACCAGCACTCCGCCGTCTCCGTGCACCCCCGGACCGGGGCCCAGGTCGCCTGGTTCCTCGACGGCCTGGAGATCGTTCCCCCGGGGGTGGTGCCGCTGGGGCACTGGCAGCCCGGCCCGCCCAGCGCGGTTTCCCGGCCCGGCCTCCCCACCTACTGTGCGTTGGGCCGCAAGCCCTGAGCTTCGTCACGATCCCAGGGCGATGAACGACCAGCCGGTCGCGGTCTGCACCGGCCCACCGCCCGTCCCGCTGCGGGCGTCGCGCAGCGCCTGGCCGAGGGTGGCCCCCTGTCGTAGCTCGCGGTGCAGCGCGAGCATCAGCTCTACCGTGGCCTGGTCATTGACCGGTACCACGCTGGCGACGATTCCGGCGGTGCCGAGCGGGGCGAGCGTGCTGGCCAGGCCCAGCAGTTCGTCGGCCCCTGCGGGCGCGAGCACGCCGGAGTCACAGGTGGAGAGGATCAGCCGGTACGGTGCCCGCCGCAGCCGTTCCAGATCGTGCACGGTCAGCGGGCCGTCGTCCATCCGCAGGGAGGAGAAGAGCGGGCTGTCGGCCCGGAAGGTTCCGTGCGCCGCGATGTGGGCGAGGCGGCAGCCGTCGAGGGCGTCGAGCACCCGGCGCGCGGTCGCGGTTCCGGCACCGAGCACGGTGGCGTTGGCGTACTCCGCCGCCAGCGCCAGCACTTCGCCACCGCCAGCGCCCAGGCCGGGGCCGCGGATGAGGACCGGGCCGCCGTCTTCCGGCGGAACCATGCTGCGTGCCTGAAGCCACGCATGCGCGGACGGCGCGACGGTGACCGCGCGCTCCCGCAGGGAGGGCAGCAGAGCCCAGGGGACGGCGTGCAGCCTGCCGGGGGGAACGACGATCACCGGGCCGCCGCCGAGGTGACGGGTGGCTTGGCCGAGGAGGACAGAATCGAGCCTGCGCCCGCTCGCCTCCAGGACCGCCAGCGTGTCCGCGGGATGATCCGTGCCCCGGCCGTGAGCGAGCCTGCTCAGCGCGAACCGGGCGTAGCTGACCTCGCGGGCCGCGTCGTCGCCGCGGCCGCCGGTGATGTGCCGGATCCGGCCTGCGCCGCAGACCAGGAGATGCAGTTCACCGCCGACTTCGACGATCTGAATCAGCCGCGCGTCACCGAGTTCCGTCAGCAACTGGGCAACGTCGAACTGGTACCTGCTGGCCTGGCCTCGGCCGCGGGAACGCAGCACACGGGCCCGGATGGCGGCCTCCAGGCGTAGCTGCTCACGCTGCAGCGCGCTGCTGGGATCTCCCTTCGCCCGGGCCCGTTCCACGCGGCTGGTGACATCGCGGACCGCGGTCAGGTCCGCTTGAAGCCTCCTATCGCCAGCGGGCCGGGCCGGCGGAATGGCCTGGGATTTCGCCCGCCACCGCTCGCTCCAGATGAGCAGCAGCCTGGGCCGGCCCGACGTCAGGGCGGACCGCTGGGCCAGCGCCGCCAGTTCGGCGCCCTGTGCCGTGGCTTGAGCGCGCAACTCGGAGGCGCCGAAGCTGAGCTGATGCTCGTCGAGGACGGCGAAGCCGCGACGGCAGGCATCCAGCAGCCGCCGCCGGTTGCCTGCGGCGTCGGCGCGCAGCGCCTCCGCGAGCCACCCGTGGGCGCGCTCGATCGCGGGCGCGCGGCGGTGCCGGGTCCGTGCGGCCGCCGCGAACTGCCGGTCCGCTTCCTGTGGCCGGCCCAGGGCCAGGGCCACCCGGCCCGCCAGCAGTCGCGCCTGCGGCGCGTCATGCGAGCTGAGCACGTCCAGGCTGGCCGCGACCCGCTCGGCCTGGGCCAGCAGCCGGCCGGACGTCAGGCCGGCCGCGAAACGCGCTTGCAGCAGCAGCAACGAGGCGTGCGACTCCCACCAGGCCCGGTCCTGGGCCGCGAACATGCGCCGGGCCGCCTGGGCTCGCACCATGGCCACCTGCGGGTCCGCCACGGCCAGCGCGGCACGGGCCGCGCTGAGCAGCAATTCGGCTTTCTTCGTGGCCTGACGGCCACTCGGCGGGAAGCTCCGGACCGCGGCGTCCGTCTCCGCGAGCGCCTCGCCCGGCAGCCCCGCGGCCAGCAGGACCGCACACCGGTCGATACTCAGGTCCGGCATCGTCGCGCCGAGCCGCCCGTAGCGCCGGTCCGCCTCATCGAGGTGGGCCAGCGCCATCGGCACGTCTCCGGAGCGGAACGCGACGAGCCCGCGATTGTGCCAGGTGAAGGCGACCTCGAGGTCTTGACTTGTGGTGGCGAACAGGAGTTCGGCCCGGGCCAGATCGATCTCGGCTCGCCGGGTGGAACCACAGGCGAGATGAACGAGGGCTCGCGCGGTCAGAGTCCGGGCCTCCCAGATGGTGTCGGCGGCCGACCGCAGTACGCGGGCGGCCCGGCGAAGGTCGTCGAGTGCTTCCCGGTGCCGCCCGAGAATCCACAGGGCGATGCCCCGACGGACGAGGACGCGGCCCGCGGGCGCGCCAGCGACCAGCCGGAGCGATGATCCGAGCGCCGCGAGCCCCGGGCCGCTCTGGCCGCGGTAGATCAGGGCGACCCCCAGCGTCGCCAGCACGTCGGCCTGCCGGTCGCCGGAGCCTGCGGTCCGGGCCAGCCGGAGCGCCGACCGCAACTCGCCGGTGGCGGCGTCCAGGTCTCCGAATTCACGCTGCAGCATGCCGATGGCCTGGTGGGCCACGGAGGCCTCGTAGGGAGCCGGATCGGTGGCCAGGATGGCCCGTGCCTTCGCCATGGCCTCGTCGGGACGGGCGGCCGCCAGGGACAGCAGGTCGAGTATCCCGCCGTCAGCGACGTCGCCCTGAAGAGTTCCGGCAGGCATGAATTGATGTTAAGCCTGGTCAGCCGCATGGTCCACTGGGATAATTGGAAGGCAAATTAACAGCAATCTGGACATTGCCGACCGGCCGGTGTTGCGGCCATCGGCCAGAGCGACATTGAAGGGTGCAGATGAGCCTCGCGAAAAGGAGACCCGAGCGGCCGCCCACGAAACTGGACGTCCAGCTGGACCTCATCGTGAGCGCTTTCCGGGAGAAAGGTATCGACATCGGGGTGGCGCTATTCCCGGGCGGCGGGCTGGACTTTATCTACCAGCGCGGGGTGATTCTGGTCCGGGACGCATATCTGGGCCAGGTGCGGGATATTGTCGGCGGCGGCGACACGGGTGATGGCTTCCGTGGCGGGGTGACCCTCTACTCGCTGGCCCATGCCAAGATCCGCGACGCCATCGAGGCCCTGGGCGAGATCGACCGGAGTCTCGGCATCGGGGTCGCGACACCGAACCACATCCTGTCGATCACCCCGGTCTGGCCCTGCCCGGCTACCGAACCGGAGGAGGTGCCGGCCGGCCTGGGCCCCGATCCCGGGCCCCGCGAGGGCGGCGGCGGGGGAGTGTTCATCTACGTGGCCGACACCGGGCTGCTGCACGGAGCGTCGGCTCATTCGTGGCTGGCCGGCGTTACCGGGCAGCTAGATAAGCTCCCGGCGCCCGCGGCCGGCGGGGGAGTGCGGATACCGCCGTACACCGGCCACGGAACCTTCATCGCCGGCGTGGCCCGCTGCATGGCACCGGTCTCGGCAGTGCACGTCACCAGCGACTTCGACACCGCTGGTGCGCTTTCCGAGTATGAGATCGTCAAACGACTCGATGAGGCACTGGGCCTGGGCCCGGACATCATCAGCCTGTCGGCCGGCGCGACGAGCCGCAAGAATCTTCCGCTGCTGAGCTTCGAGGTCTTCTGGGAGCGTTATCGCCACCACAAAGGCCTGGTAATGATCGCGGCAGCCGGGAACAACTCGACCCGCAGGCCGTTCTGGCCCGCGGCCTTTCCCGAGGTGGTCGGGGTCGGGGCGCTTGGCGCCAATGGCCGGGATCGAGCCTATTTCAGTGACTTCGGGCCCTGGGTCGACGTATATGCCCCGGGTGAGGGCCTGGTTAATGCCTACGCTGCCGGGGACTACGTGTGCCGTGAGCCGCCGGACATCGGCCAGGATCGGGTATTCCACGGTATGGCGCGGTGGAGTGGCACGTCCTTCTCGACGCCGCTGGTCGCGGGCCTCGTCGCCGCACGCATTTCCAGGACGGGTGAGAATGGCCGGCGGGCGGCCAAGGCACTCCTGGCCAGAGCGCGGAAACAGCGGATCCCCGGGGTCGGGCCGGTCCTGCGGCCGGGAGACGGCGACGTCCGTGAGCACCGCGGTGTCCGCCGTTGACAGGAGATGTCCACTGCTAGCAGGAGGATGCGCCGGTGGACGAGCACACTGACACGAACCGGACTAGCACGGACCGGACTAGCACGGACCGGACTAGCACGGACCGGACTAG
>DAIRVB010000450.1:0-4386 GCA_036803065.1 Streptosporangiaceae bacterium | reverse complement strand
CCGATGCCGATCTGCTCCGGGTTGTTGCTCGGCGCGCCCGCCGCGGTGAACGCGGCGTCCACCACGGACTGCACAGCGCGCGGCAGGCCCAGGCCACCCAGCCCGGGTGGGTAGTGCACCCAGGCCAGGCCCGCGTCGAAGCGGGCCCGCAGGAACTCAAGCGGGGGCACCGTGGCGGGGTCATGGCCAGCCAGGAAGTCGCGGACGCGGTCGCGCAGGTCGCCCGTGGTGATGGTGCCCGCCTGCCCTGTGTTGCCTGGCCCTGTGTTGTCTAGCACAGGGGCCCACCCGCCACGTAGATCACCTGGCCGGACACGAACCCGGCGCCCTCGCTGGCCAGGAACGAGATGGTGTGCGCGACGTCATCGACCTGGCCGATCCTGCGGACCGGGACCTGCGAGGCGGCTGCGGTCTGGAACTCCTCGAAGCTCATGCCAATGCGCGCGGCGGTGGCCGCGGTCATGTTGGTGACGATGAAGCCGGGCGCGACCGCGTTGGCGGTGATCCCGAACGGGCCGAGTTCGATTGCGAGCGTCTTCGTGAACCCCTGCATCCCGGCCTTGGCGGCGGAGTAGTTGACCTGCCCCCGGTTGCCGAGCGCGGAACTGGAGGACAGGTTGATGATCCGGCCGAAGTGCTGGTCCACCATGTGCTTCTGGGCGGCGCGGGTCATCAGGAACGCGCCGCGCAGGTGCACCCCGAGGACCGTGTCCCAGTCGTCCTCTGACATCTTGAAGATCAAGTTGTCCCTGAGTACCCCGGCGTTGTTGACGAGGACCGCGGGCGGCCCGAGTTCCGCGACCACCTTGCCGACGGCGGCCTCCACCTGGTCGGCCTGGCTCACGTCGGCACCGACCGCGAAGGCCCGCCCGCCCGCCGACGTGATCGCATCCACTGTCGGCTCGCAAGCGCTCGCGTCCAGGTCGAGCACGGCGACCGCCAGCCCGTCGGTGGCCAGGCGGCGGGCGGTGGCGGCACCGATACCGCGGGCGGCGCCCGTGATGATGGCGACCCGTTGTGCGTCCTGTGGCATGTCCTGTTTCTCCTTGCTGGGTGTCATCCCTGGCGTGGCCGGGATTCTTGCTGGTAGGGCCGCAGTTCCCGGCGGGCCAGCGAGCGCTTGTGCACCTCATCGGGCCCATCGGCGAAGCGCAGGGAGCGGGCGTTCGCCCACAGGGCGGCCAGCGGGAAGTCCTGGCTGACGCCGGCCGCGCCGTGAGCCTGGATCGCCTTGTCGATCACCCACTCGGCCATCGCCGGAGTGCCGATCTTGATGGCCTGGATCTCGGTGTGCGCGCCCTTGTTGCCTACGGTGTCCATCATCCAGGCGGTCTTGAGCACGAGCAGGCGGGCCTGCTCGATGCGCACCCGCGCCTCGGCGATCCAGTCCTGGATGACCCCCTGCTCGGCCAGGGGCCGGCCGAAGGCGGTCCGGTCGGTGACCCGCCGGCACATCAGCCCGAGCGCCCGCTCTGACGCGCCGATGAGCCGCATGCAGTGGTGGATCCGGCCGGGGCCGAGCCGGGCCTGGGCGATCGCGAAACCGTCGCCTTCCCCGGCGATCAGGTTGGCGGCGGGCACCCGGACGTCGCGGAACTCCACTTCGGCATGGCCGCCGTGCGGCGCGTCGTCGTAGCCGAACAGGGTAATCCCGCGCTGCACATCGACGCCCGGGGTGCCGGTGGGCACCAGGATCATGGACTGCTGACGGTGCCGGTCACCGCCGCGGGCGGTCTTGCCCATCACGATGAGGATCTCGCACCCGGGGTTCATCGCCCCGGATGACCACCACTTCCGGCCATTGATCACGTACTCGTCGCCGTCGCGCTCGATCCTGGTGGCGATGTTGGACGCGTCCGAGGAGGCGACATCGGGCTCGGTCATGCAGAAGGCCGACCTGATCTCCCCGTCCAGCAAGGGTCGGAGCCAGCGATCACGCTGCTGCTCCGTGCCGAACTCGGCCAGCAGTTCCATGTTCCCGGTGTCCGGCGCGGCGCAGTTCAGCGCCTCCGGCGCCAGCCATGGACTGCGCCCGGTGATCTCTGCCAACGGCGCGTACTGGAGGTTCGTGAGTCCTGCGCCGGATTCGTTGTGGGCCAGAAAGAGGTTCCACAGGCCACGGCTGCGCGCCTGCTCCTTGAGTTCAGCCACCACCGGCGGACGGCTCCAGGGGTGGCCTTCCCGCGCGTTGCGCGCGACCTGCTCGGCGAACACCGGCTCGGCCGGGTAGACATACTCGTCCATGAAGTCGAGGAGCCGCTTCCGGAATTCCTCGGTCTGAGTGTCGTACGCGAAGTCCATGGCGCCTCCCGACGGATCCGAATCAAGACTCTACCTACCCGCCGGTATTTAGCTAAGCGCGGCGGAACACGTAGACGTCGTTGGCAAGGAAGATCTGCCGGTACCTGGTGCCGGGGTGCCGCGACTCGACGAACGCGAGAACGTTCACCGGTTCCGGGCTCCAGCCGCTGTCGGAATCGTCGAACACGATGTACTGGGGCGCCGGATTGGGGAAGGTACCGATCCAGAACGTGTCGACCCGGGCGGCCAGCGGAGCGAGCATGGTCAGGGTCGCCTCGGCGGTAGTCCCGTCGGGCACCCTGGCCATCGCCTCGTTCTCCGCGTGGACATGCTGATCGATCGCGTACGTCTGCGGATTCCAGAGGCCGTCCAGCGGGAACCGGAAGGCGAGCACTACCGCGACGGCCAGCATGGCCACCGGGACGAGCCGGACGGTCGCGGTGGCGAGCATCCGGCGCGCCTTCCCGGCTGCGGCGCGGCCGGCCCCGATCCGGGCCAGGGCGTCGATGGCGGCGATGAATACGACGGGCATCACGGTCGCGTTGTAATGCCATGCCGTGCCCCAGAAAGTGGTGTTCGTTGAGATGAAGCGCAGGGCCAGGCTGGGCACCGCCACCAGCGCGAGAGGTGACCGCAGGGCGAGGAAGGCCACCGGCAGCAAGATCAGTGCCGTGGTGTCGAGTTTCTGCCGGTAGGCCTCGGTGACCTGGCTGAGCAGTCCGGTCATGGAATGGTGCCCGGTGCCGACGCTGATCGTGCCGCCGTCGTACCAGTACGGGTACTGATGGGCCACGTTGAAGTGCGGGATGATCACGACGATCGCGGCCAGGGACCAGGCGATCCCCCAGAACATGAGGAAGAGCCCGGTATCGGCGTCCCGGGTGCTATGGGCGGGGGTGCTGTCGTCGGCTGCCGCCCGGATGCGGCTTCTCCGGGCATTGATCATGATGATGACGCCGATGGCCGCGACGGTGAATCCCTGGTCCTCCTTGACGAAGACCAGGGGCACCGCCCAGAGCGCGGCAGCCCGTGCCTTGCCGCGCAGCAGTGCGGACAGGGAGCAGGCCAGCAGCGGCACGGCGAAGGCGATCTCGTGGAAGTCGAAATCGATCATCTGCTGGAGGCCCCACGAGAACCCGTACGCGGCGCCGATCATCCGGCCCGCCGCGGTACCCAGCTTGGCGGTTGCCGCCCGGCTCACCGGGATCACGGACAGCGCCGTGAGCAGGGTCTGCGCGAGGAGCAGCGTGACCGGGCTCGGAGCCAGCCGGAAGAACGGGGCGATCAGCGCCACGATCGGCTGAAAGTGATCACCAAGCAGGTTGAAGCCGGCCCCCCTGATGTCCACGACCGGCGCTCGCAGATGGGCGAACTGCTTGACGTCCTCGGTGAAGATGCCCAGGTCCCACGAGGCTGGATCGAAGCGCACGTACCGGGAAATCGAGATGGCGCTGTACGCGCCGAACACGGCCAGGGCGATCAGCCACGGCACCCAGTCCGCCCGCCGGGCCGCCGGCGGGCGGCCTGTCTCGCCCGCCGCGACGACCTGGCCTGCTGCCTGGGGCAACACGCCAGGAAGGCCAGGATCCGTGGTGATCGCGCCCTCCGGTCCCTCGTCCGCCTCCGGCGGTCCCTGCTGCGGCATGGCGGCGCAGCCTAACATGCGCCGCCGTGAGTTCCGCGCCGCAGTTCGATCAAGGTTTCTTGACGGCGTCCGCCATGCACACAGGGGTGCCCGGACGCTTTCCCGGTGAACCGTGCCGATCGCCGCCGCGCCTACGGTGCAGGCTGAGCCGCGGATCACGATCTGCGGTCGGGACCTGCGACGACATGAGCAGTCTGGATCCAGTCTGCACTGTCGCGAACGCGGCACCCGGGAAATTGCAGAAATGTGCCGACATGCGCTCGCCCGGCCAGCAGCCGCGGCTACCTCCCGTGGATCACTGCCCGCTGCGCGCCGGGCGCAGATGTGACGTCGAGCGTGTTTTAGCACGTTCAATGGGACATCGGCTGGTGGCAAAAGAACCCGGTGCATGGCGCGGGACGGCAGCGAACGCCGATATCGTGTTCGGGTGAGTTCAGCGG
>DAIRVB010000449.1:0-4417 GCA_036803065.1 Streptosporangiaceae bacterium | reverse complement strand
GGCCGGCCCGAGCACGCTGATGTCACGGACCGCGCCGGTGGACGCGGAGGTCGCCAGCGCGGCATAGACCCGCAGCGCGTCACTGACCGGCCGGTCCCGGTTCGCCGGGTGGTAGCCGCCCAGGGTGTCCAGCAGCCGGTGCCTGCGAGCGCTGAGTTCAGCCTCTGGGACATCGAGCAGGATCTCGCGGTGCGGGATGTTGATCTCGACGCGGTCACCGTCCTGCGCCAGCGCGATCGCCCCGCCGGCCGCCGCCTCAGGGGCGACGTGACAGATGGACAGCCCGGATGTGCCGCCGGAGAACCGGCCGTCCGTGATGAGAGCACACTCCCGGCCCAGCCCCTTGCCCTTGAGGAAGCTCGTGGGGTACAGCATCTCCTGCATCCCCGGGCCGCCCCTCGGCCCCTCGTACCGGATGATCACCACGTCGCCCGGCTTGACCTGATCAGCCAGGATGCCCGCGACCGCGTCGTCCTGGCTTTCGAAGACCTTCGCCGGACCGGAGAAGCGCCACAGGTCCTCGGCGACCCCGGCCGTCTTCACGATGGCGCCTTCTGGCGCGATGTTGCCGTAGAGCACGGCGAGCCCGCCGTCGGCCGTGTAGGCGTGCTTGAGGTCCCGGATACAGCCGGCCGTCCGGTCCTCGTCCAGGGAGGTCCAGCGGGAGGCCTGAGAGAACGGCCGGATCGTCCGGACTCCGCCCGGGGCGGCGTAGAACTGCTCGACAGCCTCCGGCTTGACCACCGGGGAACGGATGTCCCAGTCGTCGAGGAACTCGCGCAGCGAGGCGCTGTGCACCGTGTGCACCCCCTGGTTGAGCAGTCCCGCCCGGTCCAGTTCGCCCAGGATGGCCGGGATGCCGCCCGCCCGGTGCACGTCTTCGACGTGATAGCTGCTGCTCGGGGCGACCTTGCACAGGCACGGCACCCGGCGGGACAGCTCGTCGATCTCCTTGAGGCCGAAACCGACCCGCGCCTCGTGCGCGGCGGCCAGCAGGTGCAGGATCGTGTTGGTGGAGCCGCCCATCGCCACATCGAGCGCCATGGCGTTCTCGAAGGCGTCGCGGGTCGCGATGGACAGCGGAAGCGCGGACTCGTCGCCCTCCTCGTAGTACCGCTTGGCCAGCGCGACCACCGCCTCGCCCGCCCGCGTGAACAGCGCGCGCCGCGCGGTGTGCGTGGCCAGGGTGGTGCCGTTTCCGGGCAGGGCGAGCCCGATCGCCTCGGCGAGGCAGTTCATCGAGTTCGCCGTGAACATTCCTGAGCAGGAGCCGCAGGTCGGGCAGGCGGCTTCCTCCATCTCGCTGAGCCGGTCGTCGGACACGGACGCATCAGCCGAGGCGATCATCGCGTCGATCAGGTCGAGCTTGACCGGCTCGCCGGGCACCGTGTCCACCCCGGGCTTGGCCACGCCGGCTTCCATCGGGCCGCCGGACACGAACACCGTCGGGATGTTCAGCCGCAGCGCGGCCAGGAGCATGCCCGGAGTGATCTTGTCGCAGTTGGAGATGCAGACCAGCGCGTCGGCGCAGTGCGCGTTCACCATGTACTCGACCGAGTCCGCGATCAGTTCCCGGCTGGGCAGCGAGTAGAGCATGCCACCGTGCCCCATGGCGATCCCGTCGTCCACGGCGATGGTGTTGAATTCCCGCGGCACGGCCCCGGCCGCGTGCACTGCCTCGGCGACGACCTGCCCGACCTCGCGCAGATGCACATGGCCGGGGACGAACTCAGTGAAGCTGTTGGCCACGGCGACGATCGGCTTGCCGATATCTTCGCGTGCAACCCCACTGGCGCGCATGAGCGCGCGCGCTCCTGCCATGTTCCTGCCGTGCGTGACGGTTCGGGATCGAAGCGGTGGCATGTGCCCGGCTCCCCTCAAGGGTGTGGAGCCTTCAGCGTACCGGCGGTCCGGCACCGCGCGGCGGGTCCCGCGACCTCGCGGGCCTGGCCCCCCGCCGCGGCGCTTCACCAGGTCAGCAGGCCGGGGGAAGCACCTGCGCGGCGGCCGCGTGAATCCGCTCGATCTCATCCGCGCCGAGGCGTGTCGCGGAGTGGCCCTGCGCGCCATGGCGCAGGTATTTCTGCAGCCTGCGGCCGGACAGCACGTCGACGCCGCTGATGCTGGCCACGGTCCACGGGATGGTGGGTCCGTAGATCACCAGGGCGGCCTGCACGGCGATCTGCTCCCCGAGTGCCGCGCTGAGCAGCTTGCGAGCCTCGTCCGCCGCCCAGAGCGCATCGGTGAGCCGGTCCGCATGGCTGAACGGGCCGTGATACAGCCGTCCGCCCTTGGTGGCGCGGACGGGCATCCGGGAGTCCCAGCGCTCGGAGTCCACGGAGTAGATGCCTCCCGGGCCGACGACCAGATGGTCGATAACGCGCTGGCTTCCTGGCAGGACGCGGGCATGCAGCGAGCGGTAGCCGACCCGGCCAAGCCTGGCCAGCCGCCGCCTGGTTCGCCGGTGCGCCGTGGGCGCCCGCACGCCGGCGGGTATGGCCGCAGCGGCCCGCGAGCGGAGGATGGTGTCCGCGATGGCGATGACCGCCGCGACGGTCAGGCCCAGCCGCCAGCCGGCCACCACCGAGACGATGCCGCCGGCCACGGCGGAGGCCACCGCGCGCAGGATCCAGCCGAGTTTGCGGGGCTCCCTGGCCAGCCTGGCCTGCAGCGCGCCCACGGCGGGCTGATGGACGCTCCCGTGGTGCGGCGCGGACATCCCCAGCATCGTCCGCGGCCACGGCACGAGCCCGGGCACGGTCTCCGGCGGTATCCGGGGGACGAACTGAGGCCCGGTGCCGGCAGGTGTCCCGGGCCAGGTATCCGCCGGTGCCGCCGGCAGGAACCCTGGCTCGGTTTCCGGGGATCCCCCCGGCAGGAACCCTGGCTCGGTTTCCGGGGACTCGGCCGGCTGGGGCTCCTGCCCGGTCTCCGGGGGTTCGGCCGACCAGAACCCGGGCACGACATCGGCCTGCGCCGGGGGCGTGGCCGCCGACCCAGGGTGGCTAGCTGCCGGATCCGTCCGATCCATATACCAGAGAGTAATGGATCGGGCACGCAACGAACGGGAATACACCACAGGACACTCGGAACGCTTCCGCATCCTGGCTCTGGCCCAATTCGCGCGGGTGGCCGCCGCCGTCTGGACCAGGCGCCGCTGTCCGGCTACGGTTCGGTAACGTGACCGAAATCCATGATCTCACCGTGCTTGAGCTGGCCCGGTCGGTGCGTCAGGGCGATCTCTCGCCGGTGGAGATCACCGACCATTACCTGCGGCGCATCGAGGCGGCGAATGCCGACGTCGGGGCGTTCTTCACGGTGACCGCCGGGCTGGCCCGCGACCAGGCCGCGCAGGCGGAGAAGGCAGTGGCGCGGGCCAGCGATCCAGGGTCGTTGCCGCCGCTCACCGGGGTGCCGATTCCGATCAAGGACCTGAATATGGTCGCCGGGGTCCGGCAGACCTTTGGCTCCGCCGTATTCGCGGACAATGTGGCACCCCAGGATGACTACGTCGCCGGGGCGATCCGGGCCGCGGGGGCGGTAATCACCGGGAAGACCGCAACGCCCGAGTTCGGCCTGCCCTGCTACACGGAGACCGATATCGGGCCGCCCGCGAGGACGCCGTGGGACCTGGCCCGCTCGGCGGGCGGGTCGAGCGGCGGTGCTGCCGCTGCCGTGGCGGCCGGGCTCGCACCCGCCGCGCAGGGCAGCGACGGCGGCGGATCCATCCGGATCCCGTCCAGCCTGTGCGGCCTGTTCGGGATCAAGCCCTCCCGTGGCCGGATCTCCAATGCCCCGCTCATGCCCGACCTGACCGGTCTCGGCACCGAGGGCCCGCTGGCCCGCACGGTGGCGGACGCGGCGCTGCTGCTGGATGTGATGGTGGGCAACCGGCCCGGCGACATGTATACCCAGCCGCCGCTTCCGGCCGGCGAGACGTTCCTCGGGTATGCCACCCGCGAGCCGGGCCGGCTGCGCATCGGCCGGACGCTGCGCCACCCGATCGAGGGCGCGGTCGTGCATCCCGACTGCGTCGCCGCGTACGAGGACGCGAGCCACCTGCTGGCCAGCCTCGGGCACGACGTCGAGGACTTCGAGATGCCGTTCGGCCCCGACGCGGTGCCCGCCTTCGAGACGCTCTGGTACACGATGGCCACGCTGGCCCCGGTGGATCCGGCGCAGGAGGGCCGGCTCCGCCCGCTGACCCGCTACCTGCGCGAGCGGGGCCGGGCGCTGACCGCGAACGACCTCATGATGGCCCAGGCTTACCTGCAGGTCATCGTCCGCTCGGCCCTTTCGATCCTCAACGAATACGACGCCGTGCTCACGCCCACCCTGGCTTCGCCACCGGTGCTGGTCGGCTACTTCGAGGATGTCGCCCCGCCCGAGAACTTCGAGCGCCAGAAGGCGTTCACCC
>DAIRVB010000448.1:0-4422 GCA_036803065.1 Streptosporangiaceae bacterium | reverse complement strand
CACCGAGACCGGTAGCGCGGCCGTGCTGCTCTCGGCCACAGTCATCGCGCTGGCCTGGGTGAACATCGACTCCTCCGCCTATGGCGCCCTGTGGGGGACGCACCTGATGGTCCGCCTCGGCGGCGGCGGGGTGTCGCAAGATCTGCACGGCTGGGTCAATTCCGGGCTGATGACGTTCTTCTTCCTGGTGGTCGGGCTCGAAGCGCGACGCGAGTTCGACATGGGCGAACTGCGCGACCGGCGCCGGGTCACCCTGCCGCTGCTGGCCGGCGTCGGCGGCATGATCGTCCCGATCGCCATCTATCTCATCGCCAACGCGGGCGCCCCTTCGGCCCGCGGCTGGGGCGCGGCCATGTCCACCGACACCGCCTTCGCGCTGGGCATGCTGGCCCTCGTCGGCCCGCGCTTCCCCGACCGCCTCCGCGCCTACCTGCTCACCTTCGCCGTCGTCGACGACCTGGTCGCGCTCGGGATCATCACCTTCGCCTACAGCGGCCACATCAACGTCCCCGCGCTCCTCATCGGGCTGGCCATCCTCGGGGTGGTGTTCGTCCTCCGGCGCGCCGGGTTCCGCAACGGCCTCATCTACGCGCTGCTCGGGGTGGCGGCGTGGATCGCGCTGTTCAAGTCGGGCATCGACCCGGTGGTGGACGGCCTGGCGATCGGCCTGATGACCTGCGCCTACCCCGCTCCGCGGGCTGATCTGGAACGGGCCACGGACCTGTTCCGGCTGTTCCGCGAGCAGCCGACACCGGAGCTCGCCCGGTCGGCCAGCACCGGGCTCACCCTGGCCCTGTCCCCCAACGAACGGCTGCAGCAGTTCCTGCATCCGTGGACCAGCTACGTCATCGTGCCGCTCTTCGCGCTGTCCAACGCGGGCGTCACCATCAGCCTGAGTTTCCTGGCCAAGGCGTACACGTCGCCGATCACGCTCGGCATCCTGCTCGGGTATGTCGTCGGCAAGCCGCTCGGCATCGCCGGCACCACCTGGCTGGTCACCCGGCTCAGCCACGGCCGGCTCAGCCCCCCGGTCGGCTGGGCCTCGGTCACCGGGGCAGGCGCGATCGCCGGGATCGGCTTCACCGTGTCGCTGCTCATCGCCTCGCTGGCGTTCAGCGGCGATCAGCTTCAGGAAGCCAAGCTCGGCGTGCTGTCCGCGGCGCTCTGCGCGTCCGGGCTCACCTGGCTCGTCTTCCGGGTGACCGAGATGCTGCCCAAGCCGCTGAAGCTGCGGGCGCTGCTCGGCACGGCGGAAGTGATCACCGACCTCGCCGTGCCGGTCGATCCCGATCGCGACCACCTGCGCGGCCCACGGGAGTCGCCGGTGACTGTCGTTGAGTATGGGGATTTTGAATGTCCTTACTGCGGCCAGGCGGAGCCTGCCGTCCGCGCACTGCTCGCCGACTTCGGCGATGTGCGGTACGTGTGGCGGCATCTCCCGCTCACCGATGTGCACCCACGCGCCCAGCTGGCGGCGGAGGCGACCGAGGCCGCGGCGAAGCATGGGAAGTTCTGGGACATGCACGACCTGCTGTTCACCCACCAGGATGCGCTCAAGCCCCAGGACCTGGTCCGCTACGCCCGGGAGCTGGGCCTTGACGCCGACAAGTTCTCCGAGGATCTCATGAAGCATGTCGGCGCGGCCCGGGTCGCCGAGGACGTGGACTCCGCCGACCTGAGCACGGTGTCGGGCACCCCGACGTTCTTCATCAACGGTAAGCGGCACTACGGTGCCTACGACATCGACACGCTCTCGGCCGCGGTCAAGGCGGCCCGGGCGCGGGCCTACATCGCGTCATGAGGAGCCTGCGCTTGAAAGGACTGGGCCGGTGGGCATGATGAGCGTGGTGGGCCTGGTGCTGCACCCGGGCCGGGACTCCGCCCCGGCGATGGGCACCATCACCGACTGGGCGCGGGACCGCGGCGTGACCGTGCTCGGGCTGGACGGGGAGACCAAGCGGATCACCGGGGATGTCACCGTGTGCACCCCGCAGGCCATGGCGGAGCGCGCCGACCTGCTGGTCAGCCTGGGCGGGGACGGCACCATGCTGCGGACGATGCGGCTGGCCGCCGGTACCGGCACGCCGGTGCTCGGCGTGAACCTCGGCCGCCTCGGCTTCCTGGCCGAGGTCGATGTGCCGCAACTGTCCGCTGCGCTGTCCGCCATCGACCAGCACCAGTTCACGACCGAGCCGCGCGCCGCGGTCTCCGCGGCGTTCGCTGACCAG
The DNA here is from genome assembly GCA_036803065.1 of Streptosporangiaceae bacterium. Classification (GTDB taxonomy): domain Bacteria; phylum Actinomycetota; class Actinomycetes; order Streptosporangiales; family Streptosporangiaceae; genus JAWWPY01. Next base: position 2,194 of record DAIRVB010000448.1, on the reverse strand, counting down.
CGCACCCTGGCCTTCAACGACATCGACCTGGTCCGGATCCCCGGCGACGGCAGGATCGCCGCTGTCGAACTATGCGTCGAGGGAAACCCGTTCGTGCGGTACGCGGCCGACGCGGTGATCGTGGCCACCCCGACCGGCTCGACCGCGTACAGCTTCTCCGCGGGCGGCCCCATCGTCTCGCCCAGCGCGGAGGGCTTGCTCGTCACGCCGGTGGCGCCGCACTCGGCCTTCAACCGGTCGCTGTTCCTGTCCAGCGGCGAGAAGCTCGCGCTCACTGTCCTGGAGGTCAGCGGCGAACTGGCCGTGGAGGCCGACGGCATCGTGGTCGGCCATGTGGGCCCGGGCGACACCATCGACATCACGTTGCTGCCTGCCGCCGGGAAGGTGGTCCGGCTTGGCGGCACCACCTTCTACCAGCGCGCGCAGCGCAGGCTCCGGCTCACCGGGTCAGCCGAAGTCGAGTAACACCGGCCAGCACCGGTACGGTGTGGCACAAACATTCTCGCCGCGTGGGATGGATGACTGGCCATTGATGGTTGGTGTCAATAACAGCGGGTGGGAAACCTTGGAAGGGCTGTGATCATGGTGCGAGATCCGGGAGACCTCTACGAGGTGAGCCCAGACGTGCCGGAACTTGACGGGGCGGCCCTGTTGTACTACCTCGACGGCTTCATCGACGCTGGCGCGGCAGGCAAGCTCCTGACCACGCACCTGCTCGGCACGCTCGAGCACCAGGAGGTGGCCAGGTTCGATGTGGACCGCCTGATCGACTACCGGTCGCGCCGGCCGCCGATGACTTTCGCGAGGGAACACTGGGAGCACTACGACGCTCCGGAACTGGCGATGCATCTGCTCCGCGACGCGGCAGGCACGCCGTTCCTGCTGCTGAACGGGCCCGAACCGGACCACGAGTGGGAGAGCTTCACGGCCGGCGTGCGTGACCTGGCCAGGCGGCTGGGCAGCGAGCTCACCGTCGGATTCCACGGCATCCCGATGGGTGCCCCGCACACCAGGCCGCTCGGCGTGACGGCGCACGGGACCAGGACCGACCTGACCGACGGCTACCCTCCGCTGGTGGACCGGCTCCAGGTACCGGGCAGCGCGGCCGCGTTGCTGGAGTTCCGGCTGGGTGAGGAAGACCGCCCGGCCGTCGGTTTCGCGGTACACGTCCCGCACTACCTCGCCCAGGCGGCATATCCCGCGGCCGCGGTGACCCTGCTCGACTCGGTGGCCCGGGCTACCGGGCTGCAATTGCCCGACGAGGCGCTTCGCGAAGCCGCGGACCAGACCGACGAGGAGATCCGCCGGCAGGTCGAGGGCTCCGAGGAGATCACCGAGGTCGTCCAGGCGCTGGAGCGCCAGTACGACGCTTATGCCGAGGGAGCCGGACGCGACGGCCTGCTGGCCGATGGCGAAGACCGGATGCCGACCGCCGACGAACTCGGCGCCCAGTTCGAGCAGTTCCTCGCCGAGCAGCAGGGCCGCACCGACTCCCCCGACCCCTGACTCGGGGCCGCAGTCAGGCTACTTCGCGGAGCTTTCCGGTGGCCACGTCGAAGACGAAGCCGCGCACGGAGTCGGTGTGCGGGATGAACGGGCTCGCCTTGATCCGCGCGATCGACTGACGGACGTCATCATCGAGGTCCGGGAAGGCCTCAGCCGCCCACGCCGGCTTGATGCCGGTCTCCTTCTGGATGCCCGCCTTGAAGTCGTCGTCGGTGAACGTGAGCATCCCGCAGTCGGTGTGATGGATCAGGATGATCTCGCGGGTCCCGAGCAACCGCTGGCTGATAGTGAGCGAGCGGATCTCGTCGTCCGTGATGACGCCGCCCGCGTTGCGGATGACGTGAGCCTCGCCCTCCGCGAGCCCGAGAATCCCGTAGACGTTGAGCCTGGCGTCCATGCAAGCGACCACGGCCACGCCCTTGGACGGGGGAAGGGCCAGTGGGCCCTGGAACGTCGCAGCGTAGCGTTCGTTGTTGGCGAGCAGTTCGTCAGTAACGGTCATCGCCAGTCCTCCTTGAGTGGTGCGGCTCCTGAGAGTAACCCGCAACGGGCAGGATGCCCGGTCATATCCCTGTTAATCCCATCGGAATAATCGCCGAGTATCGCACCTGTGATCTCCGGCCGGTTCGCCGGGGCGGTCACCGGGGACAACGGGGACGACGGGTAGGCGCCGGATGGGGTAAGCGCC
>DAIRVB010000447.1:0-4439 GCA_036803065.1 Streptosporangiaceae bacterium | reverse complement strand
TCGGCGGGTACCAGCGGTCGGCGGGTACCAGCGGTCGGCGGGTACCAGCGGTCGGGACCGAGCAGCAGCGCAGCGGTGAAGGCTACCACCAGGCCCAGCCGGAGGTTCCCGAGGAGCGCAGCGTCCTTGGTCAGCAGCGGCGCCAGGTTGAGGGCTGCGAACGACGCGAGGCTCCAGGCCGGGTACGGCCCGCGGGCGCCCAGCAAGTCCCAGAGCAATGCGCCCACCATCACTCCGGCCGTGTAGTACCCGTGCACCCCCGGGTCGAGTGCGACGCGGGCCCCCACGCCGAGCAGGATGACTGCGGGCCAGCGCCGTCGGAGCACGGCGCTGACGCCAGCCACCCAGCCCACCGCTAGCTGTGCCGGGCGGTCCCACGAGGGCGTGCGCGGGTCGGTGACGCCCAGCGCGCGCAGCGCCGAAGAAGGCATGTTCCTGATGGTGAAGTGGGTGGCGGCGAGGGTTCCGGGATCGGCGATAACGAACGGCAGCCACGCGGCACAGATTGCCGCCAGGGCATAGGCGCCAGCAGTCCACCTGGCCCGGCCCGGCAGGACGAGCAGGATGGGCAGGATAACCAGGGCCCATGGTTTGGCGTCCGTGGCCAGGCCGATGCACAGGCCTGCGAGGGCCGGCCGGCCGCTGGCCACCCCGCGCACGGCGAGCACGGCGAAGGCCAGCGCCAGGCCATCGTCGAGGTGCGTGTACGCGACGGACAGCTCCACCCATGCGATGAGGAACACCGCGCCGCCGACGAGCACGGTGCCGCGCAGCCGGCCAGGCCGGGCGGTGAGGTCCGGCCGGAGGTCGGTCGCGATGGCTGTGATGGCATGCACCAGGATCAGGCCGACGGCGGTCAGCACGACCTGCGTCGCGACCAGGCCCTGATCGGGTCCGATATGCCGGAGGACCTGGGCGACCCCGAAGGACAACGGCCCGATCTGGAGTTGCGGCTGGCTCGCGTACAGGTCCAGGCCGCTGGCGTGCGGAAGCGCCCCCTGCCCCGTGCCGAACAGCAGCTGGCTGCCCTTGGTGAAGAACGTCCAGGAGATGCCGCCGTGGGGAGCGAGGATGACGAACCAGATGAGGGTCCAGCCGCCAAGGACAAGCAGATGCCAGTTGTCCGCGACTCGGGCGGCCAGGCCTGCCGTGGATGGCACACTCTGGGTGCGGTACCGGTTGCTCTCCGTCGTCTCCTGGTCCGGTCCGATGTCGCCCACCGTTAGAGGGTGGCCTACGTACCTCAGAGAAATCGCCGTATGTGGCATGACATTTTTAAAGCTTTAGTAATAATTCGGGACAGTATTGGTGATCCCACAGGACGGTACGGCGCTTTCAGCCGGGTCGGCCACCGGTGGCCCGGGCCGGGCGACCACCGGCGGCCACATGAGTTCCACCCGTCATATGCTGGCCCGTATGCCATCAGCCGGCACGGGGCGTTCGGCCGCCACCACGACCGCGGTCACCGTGGTGGTGGGCGAAGAGGAACTGCTCGTCGAGCGGGCGGTCGCGCGCCTCGTGAGCGAGGCCAGGAGCGCCACCAGCAACGGACAGGCGGGCATGGCCGACGACGTCCACGACGTGCGTGCGGCGGCGCTCAAGCCCGGCGATCTGGCCTCGCTGACCGCGCCCTCGCTATTCGGCGGCGGGCTCATAGTCGTGGTCCGCGACGTCCAGGATGCCGCTAAGAACGTCGCCGGCGAACTGGTGAGCGCCGCAGCTGATCCGGCGCCGGACGTGGTGCTGGTGCTGACCCACGCCGGCGGGGTGAAAGGCAAGGCGCTGCTGGCCACGCTGACGGGACAGGGCGCCCCGATCATCGAGTGCCCTAAGATCACCCGGCTGGGTGACCGGATGCAGTTCGTACGGGCCGAGTTCCGCCAGGCGGGCCGGACCGTCGAGGAGAGCGGCGTGCGGGCGCTACTCGACGCTCTCGGATCGGGCCTCCGGGAGATCGCCGCCGCCTGCGGGCAGCTCGCGTCCGATACCGACGGCGTGATCGACCAGTCCGTGGTGGCCAGGTACTACCGGGGCCGGGCCGAGGCCAGCGGTTTCACCGTGGCCGACCGAGCGGTCGAGGGCCGGCTCGGCGAGGCGCTGGAATTGCTGCGCTGGGCGCTGGCCGTTGGCGTGTCCCCGGTGCTGATCACCAGCGGCCTCGCCCAAGGCGTTCGGCTTCTGGGCCGGGTGGGCAGCGCGCCGCGCGGCCAGTCCGGTCAGGCCCTGGCCGCCGAAGTCGGGGCCCCGCCGTGGAAGATCGACAAAGTGCGGCAGCAACTGCGGGGCTGGACGCCTGAGGGGGTCGCACAGGCCCTCGCCACCGTGGCGGAGGCGGACGCCCAGGTCAAGGGGGAGGGTACGAGTCCCGGCTATGCGCTTGAGGTGGCCATCCGCCGGATCGTGGCCAGCCGGGCGACCCCTTGAGGCAGCCAGCCGGGCGACCCGCTGATCCCGGCGCCGAGACCAGCGCGCTGGTCAGGCCTGCAATTCCGCGCAGCGCTTGGCGATCGCGGACTTGCGGTTCGCGGCCTGCCTCTTGTGAATCACGCCCTTGCTGGCCGCCTTGTCCAGGCTTCTGGCCGCGGTGCGCATGGCCAGCGTCGCCTCGTCAAGGTTGCCCGCGTCGGCCGCCTCACGGAACTTGCGCACCGAGGTCTTCAGTGACGACTTGACTGCCTTGTTGCGCAGGCGAGCCTTCTCGTTCTGCTTGTTGCGCTTGATCTGGGACTTGATATTCGCCACGCGGAAGCCTCGCTAGAGATCTGGTCTGGGCGGCCGACCCGCACGCGGATTCCCGCGGTGGGAGCGCTGTGCACATGGGCCGCAGCGCAAACGTACCGACGAGACAGCGTAGCTCACCTGGGGGGCCAGGCTCAAACCAGCGCCGCTGGCCGGAGCCGGGGCGCGGGCATCCCCGGTGACATGCGACCATAGATCACGACGGGAGCCAGGTCTGCGGCAGCCGGGCAACGGCGCCGGATCCATCCGTCGCAGCCAGCGCCCCGCGCACCCAGCCCGACTTCAACCTGGCGGATTCCTGTGTCACCACTGCCCGAGCAGCCCGTTACGGACCACGGGCCACCCGCGCCCGTCCCGGGCGGTGGGCAGCCAGCCCCCATCCCCGGCCAGACCGACATGGGCATCATCAGGAACTTTTGCATCATCGCGCACATCGACCACGGCAAGTCCACGCTGGCCGACCGCATGCTCCAGTTCACCGGCGTGGTGGGCGAGCGCCAGATGCGCGCACAGTACCTGGACCGGATGGATATCGAGCGCGAGCGCGGCATCACCATCAAGAGCCAGGCGGTGCGGCTGCCGTGGACCGGGGCTGACGGCCACCAGTACGTGCTGAACCTGATCGACACCCCGGGCCACGTCGACTTCTCCTACGAGGTCTCCCGATCGCTGGCCGCCTGCGAGGGCGCGATCCTGCTAGTCGACGCGGCCCAGGGCATCGAGGCGCAGACATTGGCCAACCTCTACCTCGCGCTGGAGGCCGGCCTGCACCTGATCCCGGTGCTGAACAAGATTGACTTGCCGGCCGCGCAGCCCGCCAAGTATGCCGAGGAACTCGCCAGCCTCATCGGCTGCGCTCCGTCCGATGTGCTCCGGGTGTCCGCCAAAACTGGCGAGGGAGTGCCCGAGCTGCTGAACGCCGTGGTGGAGCAGGTCCCGCCGCCACAGGGCGACCCGGAGGCACCGCCCCGTGCGCTGATCTTCGATTCCGTCTACGACACCTACCGTGGCGTGGTCACCTACGTGCGGGTCATCGACGGCCGCCTGACCCGCCGCGAGAAGAGCCTCATGATGTCCACCAGGGCGGCGCACGACACGCTCGAAGTGGGCATGATGTCGCCCGAGCCGACCCCGTCCGAGAGCCTGGGCGCGGGCGAGGTCGGGTACCTGATCACTGGCGTGAAAGACGTCCGGCAGGCCCGGGTCGGTGACACCGTGACCAGCGCGGCCCGTCCCGCCCACGAGGCACTGGCCGGATATGACCACCCGCGGCCGATGGTGTTCTCCGGCCTGTACCCGGTGGACGGGGACGATTACCCGGAACTCCGTGACGCGCTCGACAAACTGCGGCTGAACGATGCTGCGCTCGTCTACGAGCCAGAGACCTCCACCGCTCTGGGGTTTGGTTTCCGCTGCGGGTTCCTCGGCCTGCTGCACATGGAGATCGTCCGGGAGCGGCTGGAACGGGAGTCCGGCCTCTCGCTGATCTCGACCGCGCCGAACGTCGTCTACCGGGTGGTGCTGGAGTCCGGTGCGGAGCTGACCGTGACGAATCCAAGTGACTTTCCCGATGGGAAGGTAGCCAAGATCTTCGAGCCGGTGGTCCGCGCCACGATCCTCGCCCCGGGTGAGTACATCGGCACCATCATGGAGCTGTGCCAGGGCAGGCGCGGCGCGCTGCTCGGCATGGAGTACCTGTC
>DAIRVB010000446.1:0-4443 GCA_036803065.1 Streptosporangiaceae bacterium | reverse complement strand
GATCGGCTTGCCATGAACAGATTGATTGAGTTAGCCGGGCCGACGGTAAGGAGCGGGGAGGATGCAGGGACGGGAAGGAGCGGGGAGGATGCAGGGAACGGTGCGCGGGTATGACGAGGCGACCCGCTCGGGCAGCGTGTTCCTCGATGACGGGGCTGTGCTGGAGTTCAGCGCGCAGGCGCTGCAAGGCTCCGGCCTGCGCCTGCTGCGGGCCGGCCAGCGGGTGCGGATCGGCTGCGACGCCGGGGGCGCCATCACCGCCATCACACTGGCGACCTTCCCCGGGCTGGATGACTGAGGGGGCCCGCCGGGCGGGCCCCCTCAGTCGAGGCCGGCCTAACTGTGCGGCCTGACCTGCCATGAAGCCGTGCTCACTCTGAACCGTGCTCACCGTGAAAGCCCGGGTGAACCGGGGCTACTTCTTCTTCGCGGTGAGCTTCTTGTCGCCGTTGACGACCGCCTTGAAGTCCGCGCCGGCCCGGAACTTGGGCACGGATGACCGCGGTACCTTGATGGTCGCACCGGTGGACGGGTTGCGGGCCGTGCGAGCGGGCCGGATAGCCTTCTCGAAGACCCCGAACCCGGTGATCGCGACTTTATCTCCCTTGGCCACCGTCAGCTGAATCGTGTCCAGCACTGCGTTCACGGCCTCGGTCGCGGTCTTCTTGTCCCCCAACCGTCCGGAGATCGCATCGATCAGGTCACGCTTGTTCATCACATCACTCCTGCGGTTCCCCCACGGGAGGTCGCGCGGACAGGGCACCCGAAAACGCGACCTCTGACCTGCCCGAAATTAAGCGATGCAGCGCCCGGAAACAACCACCACCGCTTAAAACCCCGGCGTGTCGGGCCATGAAAGCCCCGAAATCCGTCCCGCAGAAGGATTTCAGCGGGCCTGGGCAGCGCTTGGCAGCCAATCCGCCCGGCTGCGCTCGAAGCCGGCGATGTCGTCGGCATGCCGCAGCGTCAGCGAGATATCGTCGAGTCCCTCCATCAGCCGCCATCTGGTGTAGTCGTCGATTTCGAACGCTACGGTGATCAGTGGCGGCCCGCCGGCCGGGCCGCAGGCCCGCACCTCGCGGGCGCCCAGGTCGACGGTCACGACACAGTCCTGGTCGGCCTCGACCGCGTCCTGCAGCGCGCTGACCGCGGCCGCCGGCAGGCGCACCGGCAGCAGGCCTCCCTTTGTTGCATTATTGCGGAAGATATCGCCGAAGCGTTCCGATATGACGGCACGGAATCCGTAGTCGGTGAGGGCCCACACAGCGTGCTCGCGCGATGACCCAATGCCGAAATCCGGGCCGGCGATGAGTACCGTCGCGCCGACCGCCGCCGGCTGGTTCAGCACGAATTCAGGATCCGCCCGCCAGGCGGCGAACAATCCGTCAGCGAAACCGGCGCGACTGACCCGCTTCAGGTATTCCGCGGGAATGATCTGGTCGGTGTCGACATTGTTGCGCCGCAGCGACACGGCGCGGCCGCTATGAGTGACAAAGGGGTCCATGGGGCTGCTTTCCTCTCCAGTACGCGGGCCGTCAAGGCGGGTATTCACAAGTCGGCCGGGGCCGTGAGGCGGCCGGTGATCGCTGTGGCCGCCGCGACCTGTGGCGAGACGAGGTGCGTGCGGGAACCCTTGCCCTGGCGTCCTTCGAAATTGCGGTTGGACGTGGAGGCGCTGCGCTCGCCGGGACCCATGGTGTCCGGGTTCATGCCCAGGCACATGGAACACCCCGCCGACCTCCATTGCGCCCCGGCGGCGGTGAACACCGCGTCCAGGCCCTCCTGCTCGGCTGCGGCCTTGACCTCCATCGACCCCGGAACCACTAGCATCCGGACTCCGCCGGAGACCTTCCGGCCGCGCAGCACGTCGGCGGCGGCCCGCAGGTCCTCCAGCCGCCCGTTCGTGCACGACCCGACGAACACGGTGTCCACCCGGATATCGGTCAGCGGCGTTCCCGGCCGCAGGTCCATGTAGGCGAGGGCGCGCTCCGCCGACGCGCGGGCGCCCGGGTCGGCCAGTGACTGCGGGTCCGGCACGGCCGAGGTGAGCGGGCCGGCCTGGGCCGGATTGGTACCCCAGGTCACGAACGGGGTGAGGGCGGCCGCGTCGAGCGTGACCTCCCGGTCGAACACGGCGTCGGGATCGGTCGGCAGCGACCGCCAGTAGTCGAGGGCCGCCTCCCAGCCGGCCCCCTGCGGGGCGTGCGGGCGACCTTCCAGGTAGCTGAAGGTGGTGTCGTCGGGCGCGATGAGGCCCGCTCGCGCGCCGGCCTCGATCGACATGTTGCACACCGTCATCCGGCCGGCCATCGACAGCTGCCGGATGGCCTCGCCGCGGTACTCGATCACGTGCCCGACTCCGCCGCCCGTGCCGATTTGCGCGATGACGGCCAGGATCAGGTCCTTGGCACTCACCCCGTAGGGCAGGTCGCCGGTCACGTTCACCGCCATCTGCGCGGGCTTGGCCTGCGGGAGGGTCTGGGTGGCGAGGACGTGCTCCACCTCGCTGGTGCCGATCCCGAACGCCAGCGCACCGAGGGCACCATGCGTGCTGGTGTGCGAATCACCGCAGACGATTGTCATGCCAGGCTGGGTCAGCCCCAGCTGCGGGCTGATGACGTGCACGATCCCTTGCCCGGCGTCACCCATCGGGAACAGCCGGATGCCGAACTCAGCACAGTTCTTGCGCAGCGCCTCAACCTGGACCCGGGACACCGGGTCGGTCACCGGGCTGCCTGGGCCTATCAGCGGCAGGCCCGGGCCGGTGACACCGGTTGTGGGCACGTTGTGATCCTCGGTCGCGATCGTCAGGTCCGGCCGGCGCACGCCCCGGCCGGCCAGCCGCAGCCCGTCGAACGCCTGCGGGCTGGTCACCTCGTGCACCAGGTGCAGGTCGATATAGAGCAGATCAGGCTCGCCGTGGGCGCTGCGCACGACACGCGAGTCCCAGATCTTCTGCGCGAGCGTACGTCCCATCGATGTACCCCTTTCGGCGGGCACCGCGCTTCCTGCGACACCGGGCGGCATCGCGGCGGGCCCTCGTCACCGCTTTGCCGTCCCGCACTTGCATCTCACAGTGCGAGACGGCAATATCGAACCATGGACAACTCTAGCGGAGTCGGCGTACTAGACAAGACCGCTTCCGTGCTGAACGCGCTCGAATCGGGGCCTGCCTCGCTCGCCCAGCTGGTTCAGGCCACCGGCCTGGCCAGGCCGACCGCCCACCGGCTCGCCGTGGCGCTCGAGCGGCATCGGCTGCTCGCGCGCGACGCCCAGGGGCGGTTCATCCTGGGACCGCGGATCGCCGAGCTGGCCGCCGCCGCGGGCGAGGATCGCCTGCTGGCCATCGCCCAGCCGGTCCTTATCCAGTTGCGCGACCACACCGGGGAGAGCGCGCAGCTATACCGGAGGCAGGCCGAGGCCCGGATCTGCGTGGCCGCCGCGGAGCGGGCCGCCGGGCTGCGCGACACGGTGCCGGTCGGGGCGGCGCTGCCGATGACAGCCGGGTCGGCCGCCCAGGTCCTGCTCGCCTGGGAGGAGCCGGAGCGCCTGCACCGCGGGCTGCGGGCCGCGAAATTCACGGCCGCGTCCCTCGCCCAGGTGCGCCGCCGGGGCTGGGCCGCGAGCGTCGCTGAGCGCGAAGCGGGCGTCGCGTCGGTATCCTCCCCGGTGCGCGGCCAGGGCGGCAAGATCCTCGCGGCGATCTCGGTGTCCGGGCCCATCGAACGGCTGACCCGCTCCCCGGGCCGGCTGCACGCCGTCGCGGTGCTCGCAGCCGGCGACCAGATCAGCGCGACGCTCCGCCGGGCCGGCTGACCGTGCCCGGCGTGGCCAGCCGGCTTTCTGGCGCCCCCGGCAGGGGCTGGCCTGCCAGCTGGAGCGGCCGGTGACCGGCCGGATACGGGCGGAGGCGATACTGATCTTGTGCGATCATGCCCGAAGGTCCTTCGTATGGCGGGACGGTGGTCTCTGACCGTCTCGTCGCGCGCAGACGAGACTGCAAAGGCCACGCCCCCGGAAACCGTGAGGTCGCGTCCATGAAAGTAGCAGTCGTTAAGGAGACCGCGGCCGGCGAGCGGAGGGTAGCGCTCGTCCCGGAGATGATCGGGCGGCTACGCGGCGCCGGCCTCGAGGTGCTCGTCGAATCGGGGGCCGGCGACGGCGCATGGCTCTCCGACGGGAGTTACGCGGACGCTGGCGCGGTCATCGTGAGCCGTGACGAGCTGCTGTCCACCGCGGACCTGGTCCTGATGGTCGGCCGGCCGGACGAGCAGGTTCTTGGCAGCCTCAGGCAAGGGCAGGCCATCCTGGGCATGCTCAACCCGCTGGCCGATCCCGGGCTTGCCGCCGCCCTGGCCGCCAAAGGAGTCACCGCGATCAGCCTGGACGGCCTGCCGCGGACGCTGCCCAAGGCACAGGCCATGGATGTGCTGACCTCCCAGG
>DAIRVB010000445.1:0-4453 GCA_036803065.1 Streptosporangiaceae bacterium | reverse complement strand
TCAGCGACGTTAGCCCGGGGTCTGAGATCTTCAGCCACGGCACCTTCACAGCGGGCGGCCGTTCCTAGCCGTCTTCGTCATCAGCTAGCACATGCACGGCTGCCTCTTCCGCGCCGGCCGCGCCGCCGTCGATGCCGACATCGCGCGCGAGAAGGTCTTGCTCCTCGTCGGGATGCGCCCCCTCATCCTCCGCGACCAGCCGGCCAGACCTGGGATCGGGCTCGTTCTCAGCGAGGCCGTCGTCGTCCTCGTCGTCCTCGGCCTCCGCGTAGGGGTCCGGCTCAGGCTCCTCCTCGGCCAGCAGTTGGTCGAGCGACTCGCCCGCCTGCGCCTCCGCCAGCGTCGTGCCGAACCCCTCCCCGGCCGACCACCGGTCAGGCGGGATGATCCCCGCGTCCAGCGGGTCATCACCGGGGTCGCCGTCCAGCGTGTCCGACGCGTCCAGCGTTCCGTCATCTTCAAGGTTGTCAGAGGGGTCGTAGATCTCGTCATCGGGCATGTCTCGTCCCCACCCCCTCGGCGCGGTTACTCGGCAGGATCATGGGGCCCAGGCTAGCGAAGATGGCGGCAGCGCCGCACTCGGGCGAAGCCGGAAGACATCGAGACGCCGTCCGCCCGCCCGAGCGAACGCCGCGACAAGGCTTCCCCCGGCCGAGTGGACGGCGTTCACCGCCGGGCTGCGGAGCGGCCAGTTCGACCTGCCCTGAGCAGCGGACTCAGAACTGGTGGGCGTCCTTGTACTCGTCCCACCGGCTCAGCATGAGGGGCAGTTCCTTGCTCACGAAGTCGAAGAACATGGCCGACTCGGCGAGCCGTTCGCCCGCCGGGGAACTGGCGCCGAGCGCATCGGCGCCCTCCCGCATGATGGCCGCCCAGCGCAGCACAATCTGATCCCGCACCCGCAGGTACTCGGGCCAGACCCGATCGGGCACCCGGTAGTAGTGCCGCCGGGAGCCGCCCTCGCTTTCCCGGCTGACCATGCCGACCTGGATCAGGTAGCGCACGCCGCCGGACACCGCCGCGGGACTTACCCCGAGTTGCCCGGCCAGTTCGGCCGCGGTCAGCCGGGCGGAGTCGGCGGCCAGCACGGCGACGAAGATCCGGGCCGGCATCGGCGGCAGGCCCGACTCGTTCAGCAGGGAGGCGAAGCGCTCGATGAACCGCCGCACGGCCACAGCGTCGCGCTGCGGAGCCCCGGCACCGGTCACCGCCGCACCACCTCAATCCACTGGGCTAGCCTCTCCATCCCACTGGGCTAGCCTCTCCGGCTTAGTTTACTCACTTCATTACTTTCATTATTTCATGAATTTTGTGTAAGCTGCGAGGGTGACCGCTGCGATCGAGATGACCGGCCTGCGCAAGTCGTTCGGCCGGACGTGCGCGCTGGACGGGCTGGACCTGAGCGTGGCCTCCGGCGAGGTACACGGCTTCCTGGGGCCCAACGGATCAGGCAAGACGACGACCATCCGGATCCTGCTCGGGCTGATCCGCGCGGACGCGGGCACGGTCCGGCTGCTCGGTGGTGACCCGTGGCGCGAGGCCACCACGCTGCACCGCAGGCTGGCCTATGTCCCGGGAGATGTCACGCTCTGGCCGAACCTGTCCGGTGGCGAGGTGATCGACCTTCTCGGCCGGCTCCGGGGCGGACTTGATGACAAGCGCCGGGCCGTCCTGCTGGAACGGTTTGAGCTGGACCCGGCGAAGAAGAGCCGCGCCTATTCCAAGGGCAACCGGCAGAAGGTGGCCCTCGTCGCGGCCCTGGCCTCCGGCGCCGACCTGCTCATCCTGGACGAGCCGACGTCGGGGCTCGACCCGCTGATGGAGGCCACGTTCCGTGCGTGCGTCGAGGAGGAGCGGCGTCACGGGCGCACGGTGCTGCTGTCCAGCCACATCCTGTCCGAGGTCGAGGCGCTCTGCGACCGGGTGACCATCATCCGGGCCGGCCGCATGGTGGAAACCGGTGCCCTCGCCGACCTGCGTCACCTGGCCCGGACCTCCATCCGGGCGGAACTGGCCCGCCCGCCGTCCGGCCTCGACGGGCTGGCTGGCGTGCACGACCTGGACGTGGTCGGCACCCGGGTGCAGTGCCAGGTCGACAACGCCGTCCTCGATGAGGTGCTCAGGCGGCTGACCGAGGCCGGCGTGCGCAGCCTGGTGAGCCAGCCGCCCACGCTGGAGGAGCTGTTCCTGCGGCAGTACTCGGACGGGGCCGCGCCGTGACCGCGGTGGCCGCACCGGCGAGGGCGGCCGGCCGCAACGGAACCTCGTCGCTGACTGGAACGGGCGAGCTCGCGCGGCTCGCGCTGCGCCGGGACCGGTATTTCCTGCCGGCCTGGCTCTACATCCTCACTGCCGTCATCGCCAGCACCGCCTATAGCTTCAAGGGCCTCTACCCGACCGGGCCGGAGCGGGCCGCGCTGGCCGCGAGCCTCCGGGGCAACCCGTCGATGACGGCCCTGGCCGGCCCGGTGTATGGCGACTCTCTCGGCGCGCTGACCATGTGGAAGGTCGGCCTGGCCGCGGCCGTGGGCGCCGCGCTGATGGGAATCTTCACCGTTATCAGGCACACCCGCGCGGACGAGGAGGCGGGCCGCCTGGAGCTGGTGGGCTCCACCGTCCTCGGCAGGCAGGCGGCGCTCGCGGCCAGCCTGGTGGTGGCGTTCGGCGCGTGCCTGGCTCTCGCTGTGCTGATCGCCGTCGCCATGATCCTCCTCGGGTTCCCCACGGCCGGCGCGCTGGCCGTGGGAGCCGCCATCGGGCTCACCGGAGCGGTGTTCGCCTCGGTTGCCGCCGTCACGGCCCAGCTCAGCGACAGCGCGCGCGGCTCGCGCGGCATCGCGGGAGCCGTGCTCGGCCTCGCCTACCTGCTGCGGACGGTCGGCGACGCCGGGTCCGGGCTGTCCTGGCTGACCTGGGCGTCGCCAGTCGGCTGGGCCGAGCTGCTGCGGCCGTTCGCGGACGAGCGGTGGTGGGTGGCTGCCCTCTCCCTCGTGGCCTGCGGGGCGCTCACCGCAGCCGCCTGCCTGCTGTCGGCCCGCCGGGACCTCGGCGCCGGCCTGCTGCCATCCCGGCCCGGCCGCCCGCGGGCGCCCGGCTGGCTGCGCAGCCCGTCCGCGCTCGCCTGGCAGTTGCAGCGGGCTTCCCTGCTCTGGTGGACGTTCGGCTTCGCCGCCACCGGTGCGGTCCTGGGGGCCTCCGCCAAGGGCATCGGGGCCGCCCTGAACTCCGCGCAGGCGCGGGACTTCATCATCCGGCTCGGCGGACACAGCGGACTTATCGACGCGTACTTCGCCGCATTGATCCTGATGCTCGGGGTGACCGCGGCGGCGTACGGCGTGGCCGCGGCGCTCCGGCCGCGCATCGAGGAGTCCGAGCAGCGCGCCGAGCTCGTGCTGGCCACCCCGGCCGGGCGGATCCGCTGGGTGGCCGGCCATCTGGTGATCGCGGCGGCCGGCCCGGCGGTCCTGCTCGGCGCGGCGGGGCTGACGGCCGGGCTGGCCTACGGCCTGCGCACCGGTGACGTGGGCAGCCAGCTGCCCCGGCTCCTGGGGGCGGCGCTCGCGCAGGTACCGGCCGCGTGGCTGATGGCCGGGGTCGCGGTGGCCGTGTTCGGCCTGGCGCCCCGGATGGCCGCGTCCGCGGGCTGGACCGTGCTCGGCGTGATCGCACTGCTCACCCTGGTGGGACCCACCCTCCGGCTGCCGCAGTGGGTCATGGACATCTCCCCGTTCACGCACCTGCCCAGGCTGCCCGGCGGCTCATTCACCGCCGCGCCACTGGTCTGGCTGGCGGGTGTCGCCCTGGTGCTGGCGGCGGTCGGCCTGGTCGGGCTGCGCCGCCGGGACCTCGGCTGAAGCCGGTCCGGGCGCCCGGCGAGTAAGCGCCCGGCGAGTAAGTGATCATTGCCCTGGCTTTTCTCTGCGGACGAGTGCCTCGATGCCGTCCAGCACGCGTTCCAGGCCGAAGATGAACTCGTCGTCCGGGTCGTCCGCCGTGTCGAACACCCCCGCGGCGATGAACGCGGCGATCGCCGGGAACCGCTGCGGGTCGGCCAGTTTCGCGAGCATGCGGCCGTAGGAGGACATCCATTCCTGGGGGGTGGCGCCGGACGCCCGGATAGCCGCCTCGATGTCAGCCTCGGTGCTGGCGATGTTCCTGACGTAGCCGCTCACCAGCATGATCACCGATGCCTTCTGCACCTCAGCCAGGCCAGTGTCCCGCAGGCAGGTCAGCGCCTGTTCAAACCAGGCGACCTCATGGGGCCTGACCGGAAGCCCGCTGATCGGGATGCGCAGCGCCCACGGGTGCCGGTGCGCGGCGGCACGCATCGCCCAGGCCCACCGGGACAGTCCCTCGCGCCATCCTTCACCAGGTCCCGGTGTGCCGGGCGGCGGGCCGTAGGCGGCGTGCAGCGCCGCGTACGAAGCGGGCGAGAAGTAGCTGGGGTTCACCG
>DAIRVB010000444.1:0-4488 GCA_036803065.1 Streptosporangiaceae bacterium | reverse complement strand
TCGGCGAACGAGCTGACCAGCCAGCCGCCGACCGCGGGGGTGAGCTCGCTGGGCTTGAACACCACCGCGTTGCCCGCGGCCAGGGCGTAGGCGATCGAGCCCATGGGGGTGAACACCGGGTAGTTCCACGGCCCGATGACGCCGATGACGCCCAGCGGCTGGTATTCGACCGTGGAGGCCTGGTTGATGGCGATGAGCCCGCTGCGGACGCGGCGCGCGCCGAGCACCTTGCGGGCGTTCTTGGCCGCCCAGTCGATATGCACGATCGCGAGGATGATCTCCAGCTGGGCGTCGGCCAGCGGCTTGCCGGTCTCGGTGTGCACAAGTTCGGCGAGCCGCGCCATGTACCTCGTGATGTGGGACTTCCAGGCCAGAAGCCGGGTTTGCCGTTCCTTCCAGTCCAGGCCCGCCCACCAGGAGGCGGCGAACCGGGCGCGCTCGACGGCAGCGGCGACCTCGCTCTCCCGCATCGCCGGGAAGGTAGCGATCACCTCGGACGTCGCGGGGTTGACCGAGTCGAAAGTCTGCGCGGGCCCAGTCTGCCCGCGGGTCCACACCGTGGTGCCCATGTCCCTCACCATCGCCTCATCCAGCTCCGACAACGACACCCCCGCGAGACAGTAAACCACCGCAACAGCAGGCCAGATAGCCTTGGATGGCCATCTGCCGGGAGTCTCGCCCGTGCTACACCGAAGGGCCCGTGCTACACCGAAGGGACCGTGTCATACGGAAGTGCCTACAGTGAGCACGCGTCCCTATGTCCTGCTCAGCGTGGCCATGTCGGTGGACGGCCATATCGACGGAACCGGCCCCGCCCGGCTGGTGCTCTCCGGCCGCGCGGATCTCGACCGGGTGGACGCGGAGCGCGCCGCGTCTGACGCCGTCATGGTCGGGGCCGGGACTATCCGCCGGGATGACCCACGGCTGCTCATCCGCTCGGCGGAAAACCGGGCCGCCCGGGCCGCGCGGGGCTTGCCGGAGCACCCGGCCGGGGTGACGATCACGGCCAGCGGTGACCTCGACCCGGCAGCGCGCTTCTTTGACCCCCGCTGGTGCAGCGGTGAGGCGGAGGAGGGGGCTGCCCCCCCGGAACGCCTCGTCTACTGTGCGAGCCCAGCCGTGACGGCTGTCCGCGGCAGGCTCGGCGGGCTGGCAGAGATCGTCGATGCCGGCGATCCGACGCGGCTGGAGGCTGTCCTCGCCGACCTTGGCCGCCGGGGCGTTCGCCGCCTCATGGTCGAGGGGGGCGCCGGCCTGGGTACCGAGTTCCTGACCGGGGGGCTCGTGGACGAGCTTCAGCTGGTGATCGCGCCGTTCTTCGTGGGCGATCCCGCGGCGCCCCGGTTCGCTGGGCCGGGCCGCTACCCCCATGGGCCGGGCCACCGGATGACCCTGGCCGAGGTCCGCCAGCTCGGTGAGGTGGTCCTGCTGCGCTACCTGCTCACCGATGCCACCGGGCTTGAGGGCACGCTGGACCGGGTCAGCGAGGCCGGGGATGGCTGACGACATGCCGGGCCCCGCGGGGCCGCAGGGGCCACCAGCGGGATCACCGGCACCGGGTGACGGGGTCCACGCCACCGCCGCGGACCGGGCCTGGCTGGGCGACGCCATCGAACTGTCCCGGCGCTGCCGCCCGTCGCCGTCCGCCTTCTGCGTCGGCGCCGTGCTGGTCAGCGCCGACGGGACCGTCATGGCCACCGGTTACTCCCGGGAACGGGACCCGCATGACCATGCCGAGGAGGCTGCGCTCGCCGCTGCGGCGCCCGGCGACCCGCGGCTGGCCTCGGCCACCCTCTATAGCTCGCTGGAGCCCTGCCGGTTCCGCGCATCCAGGCCCCGGCCCTGTGCTGAGCTGATCATCACGGCCGGCCTTCGCCGCGTGGTAA
The DNA here is from genome assembly GCA_036803065.1 of Streptosporangiaceae bacterium. Taxonomy (GTDB): domain Bacteria; phylum Actinomycetota; class Actinomycetes; order Streptosporangiales; family Streptosporangiaceae; genus JAWWPY01. The sequence goes on along the minus strand of DAIRVB010000444.1, from coordinate 2,602 downwards.
TCGCCTGGCTGGAGCCGCCGGTCTTCGCGGAGGGCGGCGGTGCGGTGCTGCTCAGGGACGCGGGGATCACCGTGGTCGAGGTGGCCGAACTGGCCGCCGAGGCCCGCGCCGTCAACGCGCCGGTCCTCGGCACCTGAGTCCCTGCCGCCAACCTGCTAGGCCCGCTGAGCCGGTAGGCCCGCTAAGCCGGGCAGATTTGCTGAGCCGGGCATCCCGGCTGAGCCCGGCACCCGTGCTGCGCCCGGCACCCGTGCTGCGCCGGCCACGCTGGCCAGCTGAGGATCCTGCAGGGCGGCCCCGTAACGCATGGCGGTGAGTTGGCCGATGGCAGGATGGGCGCCGAGCAGCCGTGCGGTTTCCAGGCCCGATTCCGCCGCCACCGCGGCCACATCGGCCTGGCTGAACTCGGGTCCGATGACGCAGGGCGCCAGCGCCACGCGCCGGACGCCGGCCTCCCGCAACTGCTCGGTCGCATCCTTGATGCTGGTCGGGTCGCTGAACGAGGCAGCGGCCACGGGGAGGATCAGCCGGGCGGCGAGGAGCACCGCAACCGTCCCGGCCACCGACACCGCCTCCGCGTCGCCCAGGGCCGCTACCAGGACCCCCTCGGCGGCGGACGCGATGCTCATCTGCCCGATCTGGTCAACGCGGGCCAGGCCAGCCTCGGAGAGCCGGGTGTGCAGTGCCCCCGCGAGCACCGGATGCGGGCCGAGGGGTTTTGCTGCGATGACCGGAAAGCGGCCCGAGGCGACCGCGGTTTCCAGATCGGCATCGGCCTCCGCGTCAGGGCAGATGAGCAGGGGAACCACCACCGCGGCCGGCAGGCCGTTGTTGCTGTGGAACCCGGCCAGGACCGCGTCGAGGCGCTTGCCGAACCCCTGCAGATACCCGTAATGCACCGCTACGCCCGGGCACGACGCGCGTGCCGCCGCGACGACCCCGGCGGCGATGTCATTGCTGACAGCGCTTTCCGGACCGGGAACCGCCAGCACCAAGGCCGGTGCCTCGGGCGGCACTGAGAGCTGGTGTTGACTCCGGTGACGCCCGGTGGGGCGGTAACGCGAGGTGCGTACCGGAAGGGCTTCCGGGGCACGGTCATCAGTACCCATAGATTGGGATAATAACTATAAGTGAACGATTCGGCCGGAAAAATCGGCTATCACGATAGGAATTCGCAGACTGGGCGGCGAAAACCGGTCAGCTGTCCCGCCGGATCGCCATGTTCTCACGGATTCCCGGGGGGCGGATCCCGTGGCAGCACGCTCAATGTCACATTCACCGCGCCGGGAAAGCGGTGGGGCCAGGCCAGCCAGATGAGAAAAGTCACAACCGAGGGCGGGCCGCCTCGCCAGCCTGGTGGCGCAGCTGGCCCTCGCGTGCTCCCAGCCAGCTCAGAACAACCGCAGCGCGCCGTCGTCGGTTCCCCGCATCGACTCGTAGTCCAGGGTGACGCAGCGGATGCCGCGATCCTCGGCCAGGACGCGGGCCTGTGGCTTGATCTCCTGGGCGGCGAAGATACCCCGGACGGGGGCGAGCAGCGGATCCCGGTTGAGCAGATCGAGATAGCGGGTGAGCTGCTCCACGCCGTCGATGTCCCCGCGCCGCTTGATCTCCACCGCCACGTGGGCGCGGTCGGCATCCCGGCACATCAGGTCGACCGGCCCGATCGCGGTTGGGTACTCGCGGCGCACCAGCCGCCAGCCGTCGCCCAGCACGCCAGGCTGTGCGGCCAACAGTTCCTGCAGGTGCGCCTCGACACCGTCCTTGCGCAGCCCAGGGTCGGCGCCGAGTTCGTGGCTAGTATCGTGCAGGATCTCCTCGATGGTGATCCGGAGTTCCTCGCCTGCTTTGTTCACTACCCGCCAGGCACCAGGAGTCTCCTCCAAGCGGCAGGGCGGCGACATCCAGTTCAGCGGTTTGTAGGAACCACCGTCGGCATGGACGAGCACTGAACCGTCCGCCTTGACTATCAGCAGCCGCGGCGCCGACGGCAGATGGGCAGTCAGGCGTCCTGCGTAATCCACGCTGCACCGGGCGATGACGAGCCGCACGGGAGCCAACTGTAGTGCCTTCATTGAGACCGCGGGCAGCGGACGATGGGGGCGCCGGGGTGCGGTTCAAATCACTGGATAAAGAGGTGACAGGTCGTCGCTTGATTCGCAGAAAGATCTTCTGGCTCCATGTCGATCTGGAACCAGGGTGTTCGACGCAGGGGCAGAAAGCGGGATGGCGGTACGAGACCGCCAGACCGGACAGCGCCGGTCCCGGGAGGGCGCCGGCCACCAACGGAAGGGACCACGACAATGCGATTCCTCGGGTACACGCTGGGCGACCCGTCAACGCCGATTCCGCCGCCGAAGCCGGAGATGTATGCCGAGATGGGCAATTTCATCGAGGAGGCGACCAAGGCCGGAGTCCTGCTGGCCACCGGCGGGCTCGCACCGGTCGAGGAGGCCACCAGGGTGACGAACGTGGACGGGAAGTTCACCGTGATCGACGGGCCTTTCACCGAGGCCAAGGAGCTGATCGGCGGATGGGCGCTGATGGAAGTCCGCGACAAGGACGAGGCAATCGAGTGGACGAAGCGGTTCCTGAGCATCGC
>DAIRVB010000443.1:2871-4492 GCA_036803065.1 Streptosporangiaceae bacterium | reverse complement strand
CCTCAAGGAGGCCATCGTCGAGCTGGCCGGCCAGGGGTACGGGATCCAGGCCGCGTTCGAGCCCGAGTTCACCGTCGGCCGCCGCGAGTCATCGCCCGGCGGTCCCTCCATCCCGGACCGGCTCATCCCGCTCGACGACAGCTTGTGCTACTCCGCCACCGGCTTCCATCTCGCGCACAACTTCACCATGGAACTCGTCGACGCGCTTGAGGCGCAAGGCCTGGAAGTGGAGCACTACTACCCGGAACTGGGCCACGGCCAGCACGAGCTTTCTGTGCGGCACACCGGCGCCCTGCGCGCCGCCGACAACCACGTGCTGTACCGGGAGACCGTTCGCGGGGTGGCGTTCAAGCACGGCCTGTGGGCGAGCCTGGCCCCCAAGCCGATTCCCGACCAGGCCGGCAACGGCACCCACCTGCACGCCTCGCTCACCGACCTGCTGCCCGACGGCGCGCCCGGCGGGCGCAACGCGTTCGCCGACCCCGCCGACCGCTATGGGCTGTCCCAGGTCGGCTACCACTTCATCGGCGGGCTCCTCGCCCACCTCCCCGCCCTGGTCGCGCTGACCTGCGCCAGCGTGAACAGCTACCGCAGGCTCGCGCCGCAGATGTGGGCCAGCGCGTACTCCTGCTACGGGATGGACAACCGTGAGGCCGCGATCCGGATCTGCTCGCCGCTGCGCGGAGACCCGGGCAGTTCGGTCAACCTGGAGCTGAAACCGTCCGACTCGAGCGCCAACCCCTACCTGGCGCTCGGCGCGTTCATCTACGCGGGCCTCGATGGCATCCGCGGCAAGATGGACCCGGGCGAGGCGGTGAACGTAGACCCGGCCACCCTGACCGACAGCGAACGATCCGCGGGCGGCACCCACCGCCTGCCCGCCTCGCTCGCCGCGGCCCTGGACGCGCTGTCCGCGGACGAGATGATGATGGACGCCCTAGGCCCGCTGCGCGCGGCGGCCTACCTGGCCGTCAAGCGCTCAGAAGCCGCCCACTTCGCCCACTCCACCGACCCCTACTACGAGTGCTTCCACCACTTCACCAAGCTCTAGCCGCCTGGGGAGGGAAATATTCCGGGCCGGGAAAGCAAGCCTGATATATTTAGCTCTGTGAACGATATAGTCGGCGCGCCGAGCCCGCCCGCGGCAGAAACCCTGGCCCTGGCGGCGGAGTTGCTGGCCGCGATCAGCGCGATCCGGCGGATCGCGCGGCGGGCGGCGCGGCTGGCCTGGCAGGACGAGCCGCTGCCGGCGGCCCAGTCCGAGCTGCTCAGGCTGGCCGCGGCCCGGCCCGGGCTCAGCGTCGCGGACGCGGCGCACGAGCTGCGGCTCGCGCCCAACACGGTCAGCACGCTGGTCGGGCGGCTGACCGCCGCGGGACTGCTGGAGCGGGCCCGCGCGGCCTCGGACGGGCGTTCGGTCCGGCTCAGCGTGACCGGCAAGGCCACGCAGCGGATCGCAGGCTGGCGTGACCTGCGTGCGGAGCTAGGCGCCCAGGCCCTGGATCAGCTCCCGGCCCGCGACAGGGAAACGCTCGCGGCCGCCCTGCCCGCCCTGCAGCGCTTCGCCGCCCAGCTAGAGGAGCCGCCTGAGCGAGCCGCAGGGGCGCGGCACCGCCTGGAC
>DAIRVB010000443.1:0-2861 GCA_036803065.1 Streptosporangiaceae bacterium | reverse complement strand
CGGACGGGGGCCCCGCGTGCTTAGCATGCAGCGCGCGTACGGGGGTACCGCGCGGCGCGACGCCGCCGCATAGCGTCACGATACAAGCTCCCCCCATGCATGTACAAGCACGACTAGTAAGACACGCAGTTTGTTTCTGCCGGGTCGGCCTAAGCTGAACATCGGGGTCCGGGGTCGGACCCACCCGCAGAGAGAGGCTGAGGCGCGTGCCTGAGTTCACTTACACCGACCTGCTGCCGCTGGGCCCGGACGCGACCAGCTACCGGAAGCTGACAGGTGATGGAGTGACGCACCACGGTTCGTTCGGCCGGAATTTCCTCGAGATAGAGCCGCAGGTGCTCACCGGGCTGACCGCCGCGGCCATGAGCGACATCGCCCACCTGCTCCGGCCTGCCCACCTCAGCCAGCTACGGTCCATCCTGGACGACCCGGAAGCCAGCCCCAACGACCGGTACGTGGCCCGCGACCTGCTGAAGAACGCGTGCATCGCGGCCGGCGGCGTGCTGCCCATGTGCCAGGACACCGGCACCGCCATCGTGATGGGCAAACGCGGCCAGCACGTGCTCACCGACGGGCGCGACGAGGAACACATCTCGCGCGGCATCTACGACGCGTACACCACGCTGAACCTCCGGTACTCCCAGCTCGCGCCGCTGACCATGTTCACCGAGCAGAACACGGGCAGCAACCTGCCCGGGCAGGTGGAGATCTACGCCACCGGCGGGGATGAGTACAAGTTCCTGTTCATGGCCAAGGGCGGCGGCTCGGCCAACAAGTCCTTCCTGTACCAGGAGACCAAGGCGGTACTGAACCCGGCCCGGATGCTCACCTTCCTCGAGGAGAAGATCCGGTCCCTGGGCACCGCCGCCTGCCCGCCGTACCACCTGGCCATCGTGGTCGGCGGGACCAGCGCCGAGTTCGCGCTGAAGACGGCCAAGTACGCGTCGGCGAAATACCTGGACGCGCTGCCTTCGGCCGGCTCGGCGAGCGGGCACGGGTTCCGGGACCGCGAGCTTGAGGAGCAGGTGCTCGGCCTGACCCGGCGGATCGGCATCGGCGCGCAGTTCGGCGGCAAGTACTTCTGCCACGACGTGCGGGTGATCCGGCTGCCCAGGCACGGGGCGTCCTGCCCGGTGGCGATCGCGGTGTCGTGCTCGGCGGACCGGCAGGCGCTGGGCAAGATCACCGCGGCCGGGGTGTTCCTTGAGCAGCTCGAGACCGACCCGGCGCAGTACCTGCCGGACCCCGCGGGCATGGAGGACGAGGGCGAGGTGGTGGCCGTCGACCTGACCCGGCCGATGGCCGGGATCCGGGCCGAGCTGGCCAGGTACCCGGTGCGGACCCGGGTGTCGCTGACCGGTCCGCTGGTGGTGGCCAGGGACATCGCGCACGCCAAGATCGCCGAACGGCTGGACGCGGGCGAGCCCATGCCGGCCTACCTGCGCGATCACCCGGTCTACTACGCCGGGCCGGCCAAGACGCCGCCCGGGTACGCGTCCGGGTCGTTCGGGCCCACCACCGCGGGCCGGATGGATTCCTACGTGGACCGGTTCCAGGCGGCGGGCGGATCGCTGGTCATGCTGGCCAAGGGAAACCGTTCGGCCGCCGTCACCGCGGCCTGCAAAAAGTACGGCGGGTTCTACCTCGGCTCGATCGGCGGCTCGGCCGCGCGGCTGGCGCAGGACTGCATCACCCACGTGTCCGTGCTCGAATACGAAGAGCTCGGGATGGAAGCGGTGTGGCAGATCGAGGTCCGCGACTTCCCCGCGTTCATCGTGGTCGACGACAAGGGCAACGACTTCTTCACCGACCCGTCCGGTCCGGTACTGAGCATCGGGGCCCACCCGTGAACACTCGGGTGGAGCATGACTCGATGGGTGAGGTTCTCGTCCCGGCGGACGCGCTGTGGGGGGCGCAGACGCAGCGGGCGGTGCAGAACTTCCCGGTGTCCGGGGAACGGATAGGCCGGGACCTGATCGGGGCACTGGCCTCGATCAAGGGCTGCGCGGCCATGGTGAACGGGGAGCTCGGTGTGCTCGACGAGGCGATGGCTGCCGCGATCCACGACGCGGGCGCGGCGGTCGCCGTGGGCGAGCATGACGACCAGTTCCCGATCGACGTGTTCCAGACCGGGTCGGGGACCTCGAGCAACATGAACGCCAACGAGGTCATCGCGGCGCTGGCGGCGCAGCGGCTGGGCCGTCCGGTGCACCCGAACGACCACGTCAACGCCTCGCAGTCGTCCAACGACGTATTCCCGTCGGCGATCGGGCTGGCCGCCACCCGGCTGCTGGCGCGGGAGCTGATCCCGGCGCTCGAGCACCTGGCCGCGGCGTTCGAGGCCAAGGCGGCGGAGTTCGCCGCCGTGGTCAAAGTGGGACGGACCCACCTGATGGACGCGGTGCCTGTGACACTCGGCCAGGAGTTCGGCGGGTACGCCGCGGCGATCCGCCATTGTGCCGAACGGACCGTGGCGATCCTGCCCAGGCTGGGTGAGCTGCCGCTCGGCGGGACCGCGGTGGGGACCGGGCTGAACGCGCCGCCCGGGTTCGCCGCGACGGTCATCGCCAGGCTGGCTGCTGATACAGGGCTGCCGCTGACCGAGGCGCGGAACCACTTCGAGGCGGCCGGGGCGCGGGACGCGCTGGTGGAAGCCAGCGGGGTTTTGCGGGTCACCGCGGTCAGCCTGTACAAGATCTGCAACGACCTGCGCTGGATGGGGTCGGGGCCGCGGGCGGGGCTGGGCGAGATCTCGATCCCGGACCTGCAGCCGGGCTCCTCGATCATGCCGGGCAAGGTGAACCCGGTCATCTGCGAGGCGGTCTGCCAGGTGTGCACGCCGGTGATCGGCAACGACGCGG
>DAIRVB010000442.1:2184-4495 GCA_036803065.1 Streptosporangiaceae bacterium | reverse complement strand
GCCCATTCCGGCTCCGGCCGAGCCCATTCCGGCTCCGGCCGGCTTGGCTCCGGTCGGCCTAGTAGTCCCCGCCCCAGCCGAGCCAGCCCCGGCTCCGGCCGAGCCAGTTTCAGCCCCCGTTGACCTCGCTCAGACTCGCGCGGAACCGACTCCGGCCGCGGTGGAGCCATCTCCAGCTCCCACCGATGAGCCCGTCCCAGTTCCCGCCGATGAGCCCGGGCCGGCTCCGGCCGATGAGGCCGCCCTGGTCGACCGCATCCCGGCCCCGACCGTCACTGCTCTGGCACCCGCCGCCAACCCCGCGCCCGCCGCCAACCAAGCTCCCGTGCAGGAGGCTCCCGCGGCAGTCATTCCCGACGGCCCCGTCTTTGCGCCGGAGCCCCCGGATGGCCGCGCACCCCAGCGGCGGCGGCAGCTCACCTGGGTGCTGACCGCAGCCGCCGCGCTCGTGGTGGTGGTCGCTGGAACACTGATCGGGCTGAATATGACCGGCCGCCACGTGGCCAAACCGGCAGCGCCGCCGGCCCAGCCGGCCCGCACACGGGCGGGGTCAAGCGCAGTCGCATCATCCGGACCGCGTTCGACTCCCGCTAGCTCTACCGCACCGCAGCCCACAGCGCCATCGAGCGCCGGGGGACAGGCCGCCGTGCCAGCGGGCTATCACACGTATCAAGACCCGACTGGCTTCTCGATTGCCGTGCCCAATGGCTGGAACGTGTCGCACCAGGGCCATTACGTCTATCTCCAGCCGTCCTCGGGAGGGATGTTCCTCCTCATCGACCAGTCCGATCACCCGCAGCCCGACCCGCTCGCCGACTGGCAGCAGCAGGAGGCCAACCGGAAGGGAACGTACCTTGGCTATCACCGGATCCGCCTGGAAGCCATCAGCTATCCGCAGGCGGAGAAAGCGGCCGACTGGGAGTTCACTTACTACCACCAGGGCGTCCTGACCCACGTGCTCAACCGCAATGTCCTGGCGAACCCCACTCACGCCTATGCGCTCTACTGGTCCACGCCGGATAGCGAGTGGAACCAGAGTTTCCACATATTCCAGGTTCTCGCCAGCACGTTCCGGCCGGCCTCGCCGTAACCGGCTCGGCTGTCCGAGTGTAGAAGGATTCGCGGACCGTCCAGCCGATGTGACAGGCGCCGGCGCCGCGGTCGCGCAGTATCTCCGACGCGCGTGCCACCAGGACGGTGCCGATGCCGCGTCCTTCCATATGGGGCGCGACCCCGACGCAACCGATGGTGGCGGCTGTCGGCCCGAGCATCGGCAGGAATACGGTGTCCGCGCCGGGGCCATCAAACAGCAAGGTGGCGACGATCGTTCCCGCGGCGTCCCGGGCGAGCAGGGTGTCCTGGTTGCCGGCCCGGAACCAGCGAGTCCAGCTAGGGAAAGTGGCGGTCTCGAAGGCTAGGACAGCGGCGAGGTCGGCAGCCACCGCCGACGTGATGGTGACTTCGGCCCGTCTGGCGCGCTCGAAGGGCGGAGGCGGGCGGAAATCCCGCAAGTCAGCAACCAGGTCCAAGGTGTCATGGTCGGCATGCCAGCCGCGGGCAGCGAAGAAGCGTCCGGCCGCGGAAAGGTCCAGTGGCACGCCCGGCCAGATATAGTCCGCACCGCCACTGCCCGCATGGGCCACGCTGACGCCGGACGCGCTCAGCTGGGTTAGCGCGGCGCTGAGCAGATCAGTGCCAATCCCGCGGCGCTGATGAGCCGGCGCGACGATCACCAGCGGAATGCTCCCATCCAGGTCCACCGCGACGCAGCCGATCGCCCGCCCGCGGTCCACAGCGAAGAAGCCGTCGCGCACCATGGCGATAGCGCTCGGCAGCAGTGGCCATCGCGGCTCCAGCGCAGCTGACCACAGCGCCTCGACCAGCGCACGATCAGTCGCGCCGCCGAACGGCACGTCCGTTACCGAAACCGTCTACCGGCACGAGATCAGGCCCGCGCTCACCACCGGCGCCACGGCCATGAACAAAATCCTCAGCAAGAAGCGCACGAAGTCCGCGTAACCTGTTCAAAATCTGACCGCAGAGTGGCTCCCCGTTTGGCTCCCGGAGATCAAAAAGAGGCTCCGGGCCGAAGCCCGAAACCTCTCTGACCTGCTCATACCTGTCGGGACGGCGGGATTGAACCCGCGACCCCTTGACCCCCAGGACGTTGGTCTAGGCGTTATTCCAGCTCAGTGTCGCTCGGAAGATCCTGCACGACGTTCGGTCACATGCGGGTTGTCCGGTCGCACGCATGACGTGTGGTCCCCAACTGGTCCCCAGGAACGACGGGGCACGCTTACCGGCACGGAGC
>DAIRVB010000442.1:0-2084 GCA_036803065.1 Streptosporangiaceae bacterium | reverse complement strand
CCATGCTAGAAACCTACGCTAGCGTAACCTACGTAACCGTAGCTAGGAGGCTTCATGCTGACGCATGACATCAGCGCGCTGCCCGCCCTCATCCAGGGCGGAATGGGCGTGGCCGTCTCATCCTGGCCGCTGGCCCGGGCCGTGGCCGCTACCGGCCAGCTCGGCGTCGTATCGGGCACGGCGCTCGATGTGGTGCTCGCCCGCCGTCTGCAGGACGGTGACCCCGGCGGTCACGCGCGGGCGGCGATGGCGGCCTTCCCCGTCCCTGGCGTCGCCAGGCGTGTCCTGCGCCGTTACTTCCGCGCGGCTGGCCGCGAGCCGGGGATGCCCTACGCCCCGGTACCCAGGCTCAGGCTGCGCCAGGACCAGCACGCCCAGGAGCTCGCTGTGGTGGCGAACTTCGCCGAGGTCTGGCTGGCCAAGCATGGCCACCACGGCCCGGTGGGCGTGAACTTCCTCGAGAAGGTCCAGATGGCAACGCCTGCCGCGGCCTACGGCGCGATGCTCGCCGGCGTCGACGTGGTGCTGGTGGGCGCCGGCATCCCGCGGGAACTTCCCAGGCTCCTCGACGCGCTGGCCCGGCACGAGCCGGTGAGCCTCCCGGTCGACGTCATCGGCGCATCCGACGACCAGCGGCATACGGCGGACCTCGATCCCGTTGCCCTGCTCGGCAAGGCCCTGCCGCCGCTGCAGCGCCCGCTCTTTATGGCCATCGTCTCCGCGCACGTCCTTGCGGAGTACCTCGCCCGCGATCCGGGGATCCGCCCCGATGGGTTTGTCATCGAGGGACCACTGGCCGGTGGCCACAACGCCCCACCGCGGGGCCGGCTCGCGCTGGACGACGACGGTCAGCCCCGCTACGGCCTGCGCGACGACGCGGACCTGACCCGGCTGGCCGCGATCGGACTGCCGTTCTGGCTCGCCGGCTCCTACGGCACCCCGGCAAGGCTGCAGGAGGCTCTTGCCGCCGGTGCCGCCGGCGTGCAGGTGGGCACCCTGTTCGCCCTCAGCCGCGAGTCCGGGTTGGACCCCGACCTGCGCTCACGGCTGCTCGACAAGGTCCGCGACGGCACGCTGCACGTGCGCACCGACCCGGCGGCCTCGCCCACGGGGTTCCCGTTCAAGGTCGCGCAACTGCCAGGCACCCTCGCCGACCCGCAGCGTTACGACGCGCGACCGAGGCTGTGCGACGTGGGTCACCTGCGCGTGCCCTACCTGCGGCCAGATGGTGCCGTGGGCTACCGCTGCCCAGGCGAACCCGCGCATATGTACGTCCGCAAGGGCGGCGAGGCCGCCGAAACAGCCGGCAGGTCGTGCCTGTGCAACGCGCTGCTGGCCAACGTTGGGCTTGGCCAGACCCGCCGCGCCGACAGCTACACCGAGGATCCGCTGGTCACGCTCGGGTCCAACCTCGACGGTGTGCGCGCGATGCTTGAGCGCCACGCAAACGGCTGGTCGGCCGCCCAGGTCGTGACGTGGCTGCTCGCCCGCTAACCTCGACTCCCGATCTACGGGAAGAAGGCTCTAGCGGTTTCGCGCCAAGGCCGTGATCACCGAGGCCGGGCCGGTGGAGATCAGCGTGCTGCGAGGCCGCGATTCCAGTTTCGGCATACTGTTATGGCTGCCCGTGCCGTATACGGATGCCGGGCTGAGCGACCACGCGAGTCGGCGCCGTGTCCTCGAACTCCCTGCCCGGCGCGCCGCGGGGGGTCGGCCGCCAAGGCCGCACGCCCGGCATGTGCGCGTCCGTGCGCGGCGGCGCAGAGCGGTGCCGCCTTGACGTCCTGGGCGACGACGAGGACGCGCGCCTGTTCACCGGTCCTCGGGGCGGCAGGATCTCGACGGCGGTCCTGCGGGACGCGACGCAGTGGGATGAGGTCGTGATGGCCCTCGGGCATGGGCACCTTCGGCGGCATGACTGCGGCATACCGGACTGACCTGGATGGCTGACGCTGGCGTGCCGCTGCATGTCCTGCGCAAGATCGCCGGGCACGGCTCGCTGATAACGACGCAGCGCTATCTCCACCCGGATGCCCAGTCGGTCACCGACGCGGGAGACGCGCTGAGCGCCCATCTCACGGCCA
>DAIRVB010000441.1:0-4497 GCA_036803065.1 Streptosporangiaceae bacterium | reverse complement strand
GGTCGCGGACGATAGCCCGCCCCATCGCCACCCGCTGCCGCTGGCCACCGGACAGATTGGCCGGCTTGCGGTCGAGGTGCTGGGTCAGGTCCAGGATCCGGGCGGCCTCGTTGACTTTCTCATCGATGGTCGCCTGCGGCGTCTTCGCCAGCTTGAGCGCGAACCCCATGTTCTCCCGGACCGTCATGTGCGGGTAGAGAGCGTAGCTCTGGAACACCATCGCGATGTCGCGGTCCTTGGGGGACTTGTTGTTGACGACCTGGCCGCCAATGCGCAGTTCGCCTTCGGTGATGTCCTCCAGGCCCGCGATCATGTTGAGGGTCGTCGACTTCCCGCAGCCCGAAGGTCCGACCAGGATGACGAACTCCCCGTCCGCGATGTCCAGGCTGATCTTGTCGACCGCCAGCGCCCCATCCGGGAAACGCTTGGTGACCTGATCCAAGACGATGTCAGCCACTGTCTGCTCCTTAACTCGAACTCGCCGCTAGCCCTTGACCGCGCCCGATGTCAGCCCGGCGACGATCCTGCGCTGGAAGAACAACACGAAGATGATGATCGGAATGGTGATGACGACCGCGGCGGCCGCGATGGGACCGGTCGGAACCGTGAACTGCGAGCTGCCGCTGAAGTAAGCGATAGAAGCCGGCGCCGTCCGGGAGGAGGTCGTCGAGGTGAACGAGATCGCGAACAGGAAGTCGTTCCAGCAGGCCAGGAACACCAGGATCGCGGTCGTGACCATTCCCGGTGCGGCGAGCGGGGCGATGACCTTCATGAACGCCTGGAACGGCGTGGCGCCGTCCATCTTCGCCGCCTTTTCCAGCTCCCACGGGATCTCACGGAAGAAGGCCGACAAGATGTAGATACCGAGCGGCAGGCCGAAGGCGACGTAGGGGATGATCAGCCCCGCCCAGGTGTTGAACAGCCCCAGTGCGCGCTCGATGCTGAACATCGGGGTGATCAGCGCGATCTGCGGGAACACCGCGATCAGCAGCGCCATCCCGATGAGCAGGCCCTTGCCGGGGAACCGCAGCCGCGCGACCGCATAGGCGGCCATGGAGGCCAGCACCACGGCGACCAGCGTCGAGATAAGGCCGATCCCGATCGAGTTGACCAGCGGCCGGATGAACTGGGAGGTGCTCAGGATCTGGGAGTAGTTCGACCAGGTCCATTGCTTGGGAAGGTAGGAAGGGTCGAGGATCGCCGCGGGTGTCTTGAAGGACAGCGAGACCATCCAGAGCACCGGGATCAGGGCCAGCGCCACAACAACGAAGTTCGCCGTCCCCCAGCTGACCTTCTGGCGCGGCGTCGTGGTAACAGCAGCCATTAGCGAGTCACCTGTTTCCGATGTCCGTGCCTGGGGCCGCGGTGCCGAAACCCTTGATGAACAAGAACGCGATGATTCCCACGCAGATGAAGATCAGGATTGAGATCGCAGATCCGATCCCCAGGTTCAGCGCGTTGAACAGGTTGTGGTAACCGATGACTGACACCGACCCGGTGCCGTTGGCACCGGCGGTCAGGATGTAGATGTTGTCGAATATCCGGAACGAGTCCAGCGTCCGGAACAGCAGCGCGACCAGGATGGCCGGCTTCATCAGCGGCAGCGTGATCTTGGTGAAGCGCTGCCAGGCGGTAGCGCCGTCCACCTTCGCGGCCTTCTGCAGGTCCTCGGACACCAGGGAGAGCCCGGCCAGCAGCAGCAGCCCCATGAATGGCGTGGTCTTCCAGACTTCCGCCAGGATGATGACGGCAATTGCCTTTACTTCCGAGGTCAGCACCGCGTTGTTGTTGAACGCCGCCGCCAGGTAACCCTGCCCTGGCGTCCACGCGTACTGCCAGCCGTAGGCGGCGGCGACCGTGACGATCCCGTAGGGGATGAGCGCGGCGGTGCGGACCGTGCCCCGGCCGAAGAGCGTCCGGTGCATGACCAGGGCCAGGATCATGCCGAGTACCAGGGTGATGGCGACAGAGAAGACCGTGATGATGACGGTCACCTTCAGCGCCTGCCACCAGTACGGGGAACTGAGCACCGCCGCGTAGTTGCTGAACCCGATGAACTTGACGGCCTTCGGGAGCTCCAGGTTGTAGCGCTCCAGCGACAGGTAGATGGCGTAGCCGACCGGGAAGGCGGTGACGGCGATCATCACAATGACCGCTGGCGCGCACAGCATCCAGCCGAGCCTGCGCTCGGCCCGCGCGCCTTCTGACAGCTGTGGCTTTCGCCGACCCGGCGGCTCTTCGATCGTCTCGGAAGCCGCTACTGTGCCTACTGCTTCACTCATCGGCCCCTTCCCTCCCTCACTGCCAGGCCGCCCCGCGCTGCGCGGCCGCTCACGGGACGAGTCCCTTCGATTGCAGGGCGTTGCCGAGTTGGCTCACCATCGACTTCTCGGTGCTCGCCGGGTTGATAGCGGACGCCGGCGAGATCAGGTGCGAGATGTCGATGGACACCACCTGGTACACGGGCGTCTTCGGCCGGACACTCGCGTTCTCCAGTGCCTTCAGGATGTCGGCGTGGAATGGGTAGTTCTTGAACAGCGCCGGGTTGTTGTAGAGGCTGGTGATCGTCGGCGGAACACCGCCGACGTTGGCCCCGATGATCTGGTTCTGCTTGTCCCGCAGGCACAGCGCGGCCTGGAAGGCGAGCGCCTTGTGCTGCGAGTAGGCGCTGACCGCGAGGTCCACTCCGCCGATCGTCACTTTGGCCGGCACGCCGGGGGTGACCTCCGGGTAGAGCGCGTACTTGAAGTCCTTGAACAGCTTCGGGCTGTCAAGCTTCATGGCCGGATACACGAACGGGTAGTTCAGCTCGAAGGCGGCCTGCCCACCCTCCATGGCGAGCCTGTTCTCGTTCTCCATCTGCACCGACAGCGACGGATCCGCGCCGGGGCCGCTGGCCAGCTGCTTCATGATCGACAAGGCCTTGACGGCGGGAGAACTCAGCGTCACCTTGGTCGCGTCCGGGTTCAGCACGGTGCCGCCCGCGCTGGTCACCATCGTGTTGAACCAGACGGTCGCACCCTCGTACTGCGCGCCCTGGATCTCGATCAAGTGCGGCTTACCCGCCTTGGCCAGCTGCGCCGCGTCAGCGAGCATCTGGGCCCAGGTTTTCGGCGGGTTCGGCACCAGGTCGGAGCGGTACCACAGCAGCTGGGTGTTGCTGTTGTCCGGCACCGCGACGAGCTGGCCGTTCCACATCGCGGTCTGCAGGGCCGGCTTGAGCGTGCCGTTCTCGGCCTGCGCCCGGTTCGCGCCAGTCCACGGCTCAACCCAGCCCGCATTGGCGAACTCGGCCTCCCAGGTAACGTCCAGGCCCATGAGGTCAATCGTCGAGTCGCGCGCGGCCAACCGCCGGACAAGCTGCTGCCGCTGGCCGTCGGAGCTGTTGGGTAGCTGCTGGTAGGAGATCGTGTACTTGCCGCCACTTTGCGCGTCGCAGTTCTTGATGGCGGTCTGGGTGGCACCGGAGTTGTCCGGGTAGAGGTAGAAGCTCAGCGAGACCGGCCCGGTGCTGGCGCTTCTGGTGCCGCACGCGGCGAGGGCCGCGGAGGCTAGGACAACGCCGACCGCGCCCGCGGCGAGGCCGCGGGAACGCGATCGTGACCGCCCGGCCGGCTGCGTCCGGGCCGCCTGCCTCCGGGGTGCCTGCCTCCGGGGTGCCTGCCTCCGGGCGAGCCGCCGTGAAGTGCCTCCTCGTGAAGTGACTCTGTGAGCCTCGTTGCCCTCATCGCCATTCATCGCCCCTCCAGTGCGCTGACCTGTCGCCGCCCGAGCACCGTCACGTCATTGATCACACCTGCCACGCTAAGGGCTTTACCCACCGGCAACAAGACATTCACATGGGGGAAATTTCACCGGTCGTGATAATGACCGTGGTTACTGTGCGTACCGGATTGCCCGGTCATAGAGGCGCGTAGCCGGGTCGGCAGAGAGGCTGAGGACGCCCCGCACTGGCCGTGGCCGGCCGTCAGGCGGTGGCTGAGATCGTCGCGCTGCCGAGAACCGTGTCGCCGTCGTAGAGAACGGCGGCCTGCCCCTTGGCGATGCCCCGGGCTGGGCGGGCCAGCCTGATACGCAGCAGGTCACCGTCGGGGCTGGCCGTCGCCGCGTGCACCTCGCCGTGCGCGCGGAGCTGGACCAGGCAGTCGCGGGGCCCGGTGGGTGGCGGGCACCCGGTCCACACGCAGCGCTCCGCCACGATGTCCAGGACGTCAAGGGATTCGAGCGGGCCTATGGTTACCGTCCGTGATGTCGGCTCGATGTCCAGGACGTACCGGGGCCTGCCGTCAGGGGCGGGCGCGGCGACACCCAGGCCCTTGCGCTGGCCGATGGTGAACCCGTAGGCGCCGTCATGCGTCCCGATGGCGATCCCGTCCTGCTGCACGACACGGCCAGGCGCACTGCCCAGCCGGCCGGCCAGGAACCCCCTGGTGTCACCGTCGGGGATGAAGCAGACATCGTGGCTGTCCGGCTTGGCCGCCACGCCCATCCCGCGCG
>DAIRVB010000440.1:0-4509 GCA_036803065.1 Streptosporangiaceae bacterium | reverse complement strand
GTGCTGTTCTTCTTCATCTCCACCAAAATGCTGCCCGTGGTGGGCTCCATCATCCCGCTCTACGTCATCGCCCGGACCCTGCACGTGCTTGACCACCAGCGCCTGCTGGTCGTCCTGTACGCGGCCATGAACCTGCCGATAGCGGTGTGGATGCTGCGCTCGTTCCTGCTCGAGGTGCCGCCGTCGATCATCGAGGCGGCGCGGGTCGACGGCGCGGGGCTGCTCCGGCAGATGCGTTCGGTGATCCTGCCCATCATCAGCCCCGGCCTGGCGGCCACCGCGCTCATCTGCTTCATCTTCGCCTGGAACGAGTTCTTCCTCGCCGTCAACCTCACCACCGTCAACGGGGCGACCATCCCGATCTACCTGGTCGGCTTCGTCCAACCCGAAGGCCCGTTCCTGGCCCACCTGTCCGCGGCCGCCACGGTCGCCTGCCTGCCCGTGCTGCTGGCTGGCTGGGCGGCGCAGGACAAGCTCGTCAGCGGTCTGTCGTTTGGCGCGGTCAAGTAGGGCGGCCGGGCGCGGCACAGGCGATTCGGCAGGTCGAAATAGTCCGAGGAGAAGTCCGAGGAGAAGTCCGGCGAAAGTGATGGCCCGATGCGAGCAGCGGTAATCAAGGAGTCTCACGAGGTTGACGTGATGACGGTCGAGGACCCGGTGCCGGGTCCCCGCGATGTGGTGGTGGAAGTCGCGGCCTGCGGCATCTGCGGAACCGACCTGCACATCCTGGAGGGCGAGTTCGCACCGTCACTGCCGATCATTCCCGGTCACGAGTTCACCGGGGTCGTCGTGGCCACGGGAACTGACGTCCGCGAGATGGCGGCCGGGACACGCGTCGCGGTCGACCCGTCGCTGTACTGCCACGAGTGCCACTACTGCCGGATCGGACACAACAATCTGTGCGAACGGTGGAACGCGATCGGGGTGAGCGTGCCGGGAGGGGCCGCGCAGTTCGCCGTGGCGCCGGTAGCCAATTGCGTCCGGCTGCCTGACCACATCCGCCTCGAGGACGCGGCGCTGATCGAACCACTGTCGTGCGCGATACGCGGCTACGACGTCCTCACGTCGCAGCTTGGCTCACACGTCCTCATCTATGGGTCCGGGACCATGGGACTGATGATGCTCCAGCTGGCCAAGCGCACGGGCGCCGCGTCGGTCGACGTCCTCGATATCAATCCGGAGCGCCTGACCACGGCGGTGGCTCTCGGCTGCTCCTCGACCGCCGCCTCGGCCGACGAGCTTGATCGCCCGCGTGGCTGGGAACTCGTGATCGACGCCACCGGTGCTGGCGCGGCGATCCAGGACGGCCTGTCCCGGGTCGCGCCAGGCGGCACCTTCCTCCAGTTCGGCGTCGCCTCCTACGACACCAGGGTCACGATCGAGCCCTACCGGATCTACAACAAGGAAATCACCATCACCGGCTCCATGGCGGTGCTGCACAGTTTCGAGCGGGCAGCGGAACTGTTCGCCGCCGGCGTGCTCGATCCGGATGTCTTCATCAGCGACAGGCTCCCGCTGAACGACTACGCCGAGGCACTCGCCCGGTTCAAGCGCGGTGAAGGGCGCAAAATTCAGGTGCTGCCTTAACGGCCACGTTCCCAGCGCGCGGTATCCCAACGGACGTGGAGCGAGGGGGGCTTGCGGAACACCAGGCCGCGGGGAGCGCTCGGGCGCTCCGGATCCAGGCGCAGGCCGGGCAGCAGGGTCAAAGCGGCGCGCGTCGCGGCCTCCGCCTCCAGCCGGGCCAGATGCACGCCGAGGCAGAAATGCGGGCCGTGCGCAAAGGCAAGATGCAGCCGGGCATTCGGGCGGCGGACATCGAACCTGTCCGGGTCGGGAAAGACCGCGGGGTCACGCCCGGCGCCGGTGATCGACACGGTAACCAGGTCCCCCTTCCTGATGACCACGTCCCCGATCCGCACCTCGCGGGCCGCGTACCGGTCGACGACGGCAGCGGCGGGCTCCAGCCGCAGTGATTCTTCTATCGCGTTACGCACCAGGCCGGGATCGTCGAGGACGAGCCGGAGCTGACCGGGCTGGCTGAGCAGGTGCAGGATCGCGTTGGTGATCATCCCCTCGGTGGTCTCTATGCCGCCGAACATCAGCACCGCCGCGTTCGAGACGATCTCACCAGCAGCGAGGCTTCCGGCCGCCGCCACCTCGGCCAGCAGCGACGGCTGGTCCCCGGCAGCCAGCGTGGCCCGCAGGATCGAGCTGAGCAGCCCGAACGCGTCGTCTCCCGCCGGGCTCGCCGGTGCGCCCCGGGTCAGCGCGGAAACGGCCTCGACAATGGCGCCGTACCACGCGAGGACCGCCGAGGGATCCGCCTCACGGAGCCCGAGCGCTTCGGCCATGACCGCTACCGCGAGCGGCCCGGCCAGGCCGGTACGCAGATCGCCATCGCCCGCGGGCTGCATCGCGGTCACCAGGCGTGAGGTCTCTGACTCGACATATGCCGTCAGCCGGGCCCGCACCTCCGCGTGGCCGAAGCCGCGGGTAAACGGGCCGCGATGGCGGGCATGCTCGGCGCCATCGAGCGAGAGCATGCTCGGGCCAACGACCTGGGCGGTCGAGAACCGCGGATCGTCGACGGTGAACGCCGCCGCGTCACGCATGACGCGTAGCGCCAGGTCGCGGCGGGTGACCAGCCAGCCGCCGAGAACGGGCAGCCACGACACGGGCTCACGCTCCCGGAGCCTGGCGAGCACCGGATGCGGGTCGTCCTCGAGGTCGGCGAGAGTGACCGCCGCCCCCAGCGGGAACCGGCCGGGCACGTTCTCTGGCTGGCCGGGCACACCGCCGACGCTACTGCACGGGATCCCGGGGAATTCAGGGCGGCAGGCACAGCAAACTGCGGGCCCCGAGCCTGCGCTCGGGGCCCGCAGTTGTCAGCCGGCGGTTACTGGTCGGCCGCCGAACTGACCTGCTGGTATCCGGGGGGAATGGTGACCAGTGTCTGAGCGATGTTGGCGGCGGTCGGCGGCAGCCACTGCACGTCGGTCACCACCGAGAAGGCGGTGCGGCCTCCCGAACCGCCATACGTCTCCGTCGAGCCGGACGCCCGCACCGGAAGATAGGTCGTGGAGTTCACCCACAGGGTGTACCGGACACGAGCCTCCTTTTCATTGATGCTCTTGGCATAACCCTTCGACAGCGGGACCGTCACGGACCCGCTGATCTCAGTGGTCTCCCGGCCGTTGATCCGGACATGGCCGGTCACAGCGCCGGCTCCGCAGGCGAGCATCGTCTTGATGAAGGATCGCCAGTCGGAGATCCCGGTCAGGGGGGCGCCCATCTCGAGCCTGGCTGTCGTCGAGCACGCCTTCGCCGGTACGGTCAACGGGGACAGGCTGTACTTAAGGTTGTAATAGGTGACGTAGGCGTCGGTGAGCTTTCCGCTCACGAGGGCGGTTCCCTCAGTGAGGAACGGCTCGGATCCGCCATGGTGGCTACACGATCCGTCGGGCAGTGCGTGACCGCAACTGCTCCCGGTGAGTTCCTCATACCGGCTCCGCTGGCCGTACGCCCAGGAGCTGATCGTGCCCGATGGGAATGTTTTACCGGGAAAATTGGCCAGAGTGTAGCTCTGGGTTGCCCGCCCGCGCATGACCAGATTCTCGTTGGCGAGCGCGCTCGCCACGTGCCGCATCACATAGGCGGTGTTCTGCATGCCTGTGCTGGCGCCGGTGCCCGGGCCCGCCGCGGCGCCGGTCGCGATCACCGCCGCCGCGGTGACCGCCGCGGTCACGCCCGCGATCGCGGAACCCGCCGCGAGCCGCCGGCGGCTGCGGTGCCGCCGGGCCCGGTCGGCCAGCCCGGCGGGTGCCCGGGCTCCCTCGGTAAGCCGGTCCAGGCCTTCCCGCACCATCTGCTCAACATCCTCGTTCATTGCTTCTCCTTCGCCAGATCGATCAGTTCCTGTGCTGGCCGGGCCCCCGCGTCCGGCCACGAGTCAGACAGGTCCCGCAGCCGCCGCAGGCCACGGGACGCGGCCGACTTGACCGTGCCCTCTGAGCAGCCGAGCACCTCGGCCGCCTCGGTCTCGCTCAGCTGCTCCCAGTACCGGAGCACGATGACGGCCCGCTGCCGGGGCGGAAGCTGGATGAGCAGCCGCACCAGCTGGTCCCGCAGATCCACCGCGGCCGTGCCATCGCCCCGGGCGGCCAGCCCGGCCGTGTGCTCGGCCCGCAGCAACGGGATCTTGCGCCGCCACGCGCCCCGCCGCCGCCACCCGTCGGCGGCCAGGTTGTACAGGGTGCGCCGCAGGTACGCCTCCGTGTCGATGGTGACGCCCGGCCAGTTCCGCAGCAGCCGCTCCAGTGCCGCCTGCAACAGGTCCTCAGCGTCCGCGCGGCTGCCGCTGAGCGCGACCGCGATGGCCATCAGCCGGTCGCCCCGCTCAGCGAGGACCTGCTCAAGCTCCTGAGCCCGCTGGTCACCTCGCTGGTCGCGGAGCACGACACCGCCTCCTTGGGCGCTGGTTCACAAGCACCGCCTCCTTCCATTGCC
>DAIRVB010000439.1:0-4536 GCA_036803065.1 Streptosporangiaceae bacterium | reverse complement strand
CCGCCAGCCCGGGCGCGGGGGGCCCTCCAACTGGAACGTCTCGCCCCGGTTCACCGAGAACGCCGCCACTTTCACCAGCGCCTCGCCGGGGGCCGGTTCGGGCTGGGCGGCCTCGCCGAAGGTGACCAGAGGCGCAGGGCGCCAGGTCGGCAGTAGCGCCCTCATCGTGCGCCCCCGGGCCGGGCCAGGCGCTGGCGCCGGATGCTGGCGTACCCGCCAGCGCTGGCGATCTTGCCGAGGACGGTGCTCTGCGGGTCTGTCATCGCGTGCCTCCGTGGTGTCTGTGGCTACTGAACCGGGGCCGGCCAGGCGCGGTCCAACAGCCGGCGGGACTGATCGCCAACCATCGGTTATTGATCCCGGTCGTGGACCTTGACCTTGCACGGGTACGCGCGTTCGTCGCAGCGGCATCGGCGGGGCACTTCGGCCGGGGCGCGGCGGAGCTGGGGATCAGTCAGCAGGCACTGTCAAAGCGGATCACCCGGCTGGAGGACGACCTCGGCGTGCGGCTCTTCCTGCGGACCGGCCGGTCGGTGTCGCTGACCGAGGCGGGGCATCGGTTCGTGGCACCGGCCCAGGCTGCGGTGGCGGCCGGGGACCGGGCGGTGACAGCGGCCAGGGACCCCGGCCGGCCGCTGCGGCTGGACGTCTGGGGGCATCTGTACGACCCGATGCGGACGATCCTGCCGGTGCTGGAGGGACAGGACGCAGAAGTCGGGCACGGGCGCGACCTGCCATCCGTGACCGGGGCGCTGGCGCGCGGAGAGATTGACGCCGGGTTCGGGCGATTCGACGCTGGCGCCACGGATGCTGCGGACGCAGGGCTGAGTCACCGGCTGGTGCGGCTGGAACCCGTCGACGCGGTCATGAGCGCCAGACATTCCCTGGCCGGCGCCGAAGAGCTGCGGCCAGCCGACCTGCGGAGGTCCGTGCTCTGGTGTCCGGCCCAGCTGTCGCGGCTGGAATTCCTGCGGCGGTTCGCCGCAGAGTTCGGGATCAAGACCGAGACAGGCGCGAACCTGGGGCTAGATCACCTGCTCGGCGAGCTAAGCGCCGATCCGCGACGGTTCACGCTGCTGTCGGCTGATCTACCGCTATCGAGGCGCGACATCAGGGTAATCCCGCTCGCCGAGCCCACGCCGCTGTACGCCTGGTCGCTGGCGTGGCGGGAGGCTGATCAGCACCCTTCGATGCCTGCGCTGCTGCGGGCCTTCGCTGATCTGGGCCGCGCGAACCGGTGGCTGGAATACGACCCGGAGCGTGACTGGCTGCCAGGCGCGGCCCCGGCCAGCGGATAGCACATCCCACCATGATCGTGCATAGCCGCAGCGGCATTACGCGCAGGTCACCGGCCCGCATGGACATTGCCCGCCCACCGCCGTCCGGTGCCCGTCACCACAGAAGCGGTTCGCGCAATCCTCCATAGGCGTTCGTAAACGTGCAGGTCATCGCCATGGTGGGCCGAACGTACCAGCATACGAACCGCGAGGTCCTAGCCGAAGGTGCTCCGCTTCCGATACGTCTGCGCAGGTCACGCACGGCAAGGGGCGCGCGATGAACCGCGCCGGCACCAGCTCACCAGCGCTCCGGCGGCGTGCTTCAACGCCAGGGAGCCGGGCGGAGGCGTGCAAGTCGCAGCATCCGGGTCTTCTCGCCGTCACGACACGGGCCAGGGTGCGGCGGCTCGTGCTGTCCGTCAACTTCGCGGCCGGCCCCGGCCAGCGGGGCGCCGTGCTTCACCCGGCATCATCAGGCAGTGAGCTCGCGCAGGTCGATGATGCGGGCCATGGCCTGGGCGCCGGCGTCGTTGGGGTGCAGGTGATCGCCGCTGTCGAGAGTCGGCGACAGGGATCCCGGCCGGTCCGGGTCCCGTAGCGCGGCGTCGATGTCGATCACTGCCTCGAATTCGGCCGTGCCGCGGATCCACTCGTTCACCGCCACCCGCGTGTCCTCGCCGGCTGCGGAGAAGAAGCCGGGATAGGTAGTGCCTTCGCACGGCGGGAGCGTGCCGCCGACCGGCGTGAGTCCTGCGGCACGGGCGCGCCTGGCGAGTGAGGTCAGTCCGCCGGTAATGTCCTCAGCGGGCGGGGCCGGAAGGTTGTACAGCCCGGCGAAGCCGATGTCGTTGATGCCGAGCGCGATGATGGCGTGGGTGACCCCTGGGATGCCGGGCACGTCAGGCTCGAACCGGGAGAGCCCGGCCTGCCCGAATCCGTCACGCAGCAGCCGGTTCCCGCTGATGCCGAGGTTGAGCACGGGCTGCCCTGCCCGCCGGGCCAGCTGGTCAGGGAAGCGGCGGCCTGCCCCCGCGGTCGTGCCGTCGCCGTTGGTGAGTGAATCGCCGAATGCGGCGATGGCACTTCCGGGCCCTGCTGCCCGGGCGTCCACGCCGGTGATCCAGAACAGGGAGGTGACGGGGTCGGCGTTGCGCAGCCGGGCATCCGCGGCGGCGTTGCCGGCACCACATAGCTGGTCTCAAGGGCCGGGTGATGGTAGGTGGCTGGCCCGCCGGATGCCGTGATGAACATGCTGACAGCCAGCTCTGCGTCGTCGGGAAGCCGCAGCGCCGCCGGATCGGTCTGGAGAGTTCCGCCCGGGGGAATCTTCGCCGCGCCGTTGCCGTCAGTGGTCACCGCCACGTCGGTGGCCGGGTCGATCTCGCCGCCGCCCAGGTGCACGGCAACCCGGATCTCTCCTATGACCAGCGCGTCCTGGCCGAATCTGTTGCTGACATGCAGCCCGCGGCCCTGCGACACCGGCAGACCTACCAGCTCGCCCGGCTCGCGGCAGTGGTCCGCGGGCTCTGCGCCAAGCACCTCGCCTCGGCCGGGCTGCGCCAGCACCAGCACGCGATCCTGTGCTGCCTGGCCGAGTTCGGGCCCGAGTGCCAGAGCGACATCGCGGCGCGGCTGGGCATCGACAGCGGCGACATGGTCGCGTTCGTCGATGACCAGGAACGGGCCGGGCTCGTCTCCCGTCGTCGTGACGAGCGCGACCGGCGGCGGCAGATCCTGATCCTCGCCCCGGCCGGAAGCCGCGTGCTGCGCCAGGCCGAGATGCTCCTGGACCAGATCACCGCGACGATATTCGCCCCGCTCGACACCAGTGAAACGGACGAACTGCGCCGCCTCATGCTTCGCGTGCTCGCTCATCACGAGCCAGGTGCGTGGCCATAAGCCGGCGGGCTGCCGTGCCTCTCTGCCCAAGTCACAGGCACGTCCACCCCGGCGCCATTCCGCACGGTAACGTATCCGCGTGCGCCAGGAGTTACGGGCAAGCCAGGAACTCATCAGCCGAGCCACCGCCGGACGAGTCCCGCTGATAGTGCGGGGCATGCCTTACCCATGCTGGCGCTGCCGACATGACGACCTTGCCGTCGCGATGATCCACCTTGAGGGCATGACCGGCAGCTACGACGTGATCACCACCGATGAAAGGCTCGCCTTAGCGTACGCGGCGGAACTCCTGTCTGCGGCTGGTCATCCGCAGGCCGCGAGCATCAAGTCACGGAAGAGCCGGACCGCGAACGAAACCTATCTGTCCAACGGCTGCATCCGCTGCGATGCGCTCTTCGGCCAGTTTTTCATCTCGGAAGACTTGGCGGATGTCGTTGTGAAGGGCGCGGTGAACTCGCTGCCGATCCTGGTCAATGTCACCCGGCCGGCGATCGAGTGGCACGCGTTGGCGGGTCTGTCAGCGACCAGCGGCAATCTTACGTAGCCACTTGGGTGACGGCGAACCGACCGGACTGGCTGACAACAGAAACCTCACGCCATCCAGCCGAAGCGGCCAGGTCAGGCTGTCCTCGCGCCCCATCCGGCGGGACGTCCATGCCGGGGCCACCGATCGGTACTCCCAACGAGTGGCACACCAGCAGGTCAGCGTGCCCGCAACGGATACCGGTGCATACAACGGGTGGGCGTACGTACCAGCATACGAAGCGCGAAGTCCTGATAGGTGATCCCCTGCCGGCCCCGTCTGCGCAGGTCAAGAATCCGCAAATGAGGTACGGCGATCAGGCCAGCGGGTTGCGCCAGCGCAGGCCGGGGAACCGGGCGAAATCCGTGTCGTTCGAATACATGTCGGCGTTGTATTCGAACGCGAATGCTGCCAACTGAACGTCCGTCGTGAGATTGCCGCCGGTCCCGACGCTATGCAGGAGGCTGAAGGCAATCTCGACATGCCGCGGGCCGGGGATGAGGTGGCTGACGTTGGGCTGGTCGAGCCACGCAGATACGTATTCCGTGGCGGCATCGACCGTCAGCGGCGGGGACAGCACTCGCGGATTCGTCGCTATCCGGATGAACCCGAAGATGGCCGGGGAGGTGAGACCGATCTCCGCGGAGGAGTTGACTGTTTCCTCCCACCACGCATGGGCGGCCTTGTGCTGCGGGAAGGCAGACACGACCGCGTAGAGCAGCAGATTGACGTCAGGGACGATCAAGACCCAAGGCGCTTCCCGGTCGCAAGAATCGCCTCGTCCTCCAGTTCGTCGGCAAGGCGGTTGAAGCCGGCCAGGTCAAAGCCGGGCTGCAG
>DAIRVB010000438.1:1713-4539 GCA_036803065.1 Streptosporangiaceae bacterium | reverse complement strand
CGCACTCGCAGGGCAGGAGGGACTCGAACCCCCAACCACCGGTTTTGGAGACCGGGACTCTGGCCAATTGAGCTACTGCCCTCTGGCTGCGTGACCGGCCAGGCAAACGCCAGCCGACAGTCCACACAGCGGCTGCCACAGCGCATGCTAACAGCCATGCGGGCAGACAGCGGCCACCGGGTGGACCACCACCAGTTGCTGAAGTCTACGTTGCCCGGGGCGCCCCGTCGAACCGCCCGGCCAGAACACCCCGGCAACTCTTGGCCGGGCGCCGGTGCCCGGTCCGGGCACCGCACCGAGCGGCCGGCCACCCCGCGTTTATTCGGCCCAGCTACCGCCCGGGTAGTGCAACCATGGGATCCATGACTTCAGCTCACCCGCGAATCTCCAGCCGTATTGCCGCGATCGCCGAGTCGGCCACGCTCGCCGTGGACAGCAAGGCCAAGGCGCTCAAGGCCGCGGGCAGGCCCGTCATCGGTTTCGGCGCTGGCGAGCCCGACTTTCCCACCCCCGGTTACATCGTCGAAGCGGCCCAGCGGGCATGCGCGGAGCCACGGTTCCACAAATACACGCCCGCCGCGGGGCTGCCTGAACTCCGGGAAGCGATCGCCGCCGTCACCGCGCGCGACACCGGGTATCAGGTGAGCCCTGCGCAGGTGCTGGTCACCAACGGTGGCAAGCACGCCGTGTACGAAGCCCTGGCCACCCTGCTCGACCCCGGGGATGAGGTGCTGCTGCCCACCCCGTACTGGACCACCTATCCGGAATCGATCAAGCTGGCGGGTGGTGTCACCGTCCCGGTGCTGACCGACGAGAGCACCGGCTACCTGACCAGCGTCGCCGACCTCGAAGCGGCCCGAACCGAGCGGACCAAGCTGCTCCTGCTTACCTCGCCGTCCAACCCGACGGGTGCCGTTTACCCGCCGGAGCAGGTAGCCGAGATCGGCCGGTGGGCGGCCAGCAACGGGCTCTGGGTAGCCACTGACGATATCTACTCCCACCTCGTCTACGGCGACGCCCGGTACGTTTTGGCGCCCACGGTGGCGCCCGAGATCGCGGACACCTGGGTCAGCCTCAACGGCGTGGCCAAGACCTACGCGATGACCGGCTGGCGAGTCGGCTGGATGATCGGCCCGGCCGATGTGGTCAAGGCGGCGGCCAACCTCCAATCGCACGCCACATCGAATGTGTGCAACGTGGCGCAGGCCGCGACGCTGGCCGCGGTCACTGGCGACCTGTCAGCGGTGGCGGAGATGCGTACCGCATTCGACCGCCGACGGCTCACCATGACCAGCATGCTCAACGACATTCCTGGCGTGATCTGCCCCCTTCCTGACGGCGCCTTCTACTGCTATCCCTCGGTCAAGGGGGTCCTCGGCAAGGAAGTCGCGGGAACCAGGCCGACCAGCACGGCGCAACTGGCCGAGGTCATCCTGGAGCACGCCGATGTGGCGGTGGTGCCCGGTGAGGCATTCGGCACCCCCGGGTATTTCCGCCTGTCATGCGCCTTGGGTGACGCTGACCTGGAGGAAGGGGTCGGCCGCCTCGGCAAGCTGCTGCGCGAGGCGCGCTGACGCGGCGGCGGCCGGAGGCCAGACTCGGCGGATGGAAGACTGAGCTGATGACACGGGCGCTCGCCGCGCTCCCCAAGGCGCACCTGCACATGCACTTCACCGGTGCGATGCGGCACTCGACGCTGATCGAGCTCGCCGCCGACCGCGGGCTGCAGTTGCCGGAAGCACTGACCCGATCCTGGCCGCCCCGGCTGAGCGCGGCCGACGAGCGGGGCTGGTTCCGGTTCCAGCGGCTCTACGACATTGCCCGCTCGGTCATCAGGCAGCCAGGACACGTGCGGCGACTGCTCCGTGAGACGGCCGAAGACGAGCGCGCCGAGGGGTCAGGCTGGCTCGAGATCCAGGTGGATCCGTCCGGGTACGCGGCGCGTCTCGGCGGCCTGACCCCCGTGGTCGAGCTGGTGCTCGACGCCGCCCGTGAAGCCGCCGCGGCGACTGGCGTCGGGATCGGCGTGATCATCGCCTCCAACCGCACCAAGCATCCCCTGGAGGCGCGCACGCTGGCCCGGCTGGCCGGCCGGTATGCGGGCCACGGCGTCGTCGGATTCGGCTTGAGCAGCGACGAGCGCCGGGGCGCCGCCGCCGACTTCGCACCCGCATTCCGCATCGCGGCGCGGTCCGGGCTGCTGTCCGTGCCGCACGGCGGCGAGTTGCTCGGCCCGGCCAGTGTCCGGGCCTGCCTGGATGAGCTGCATGCGGACCGGATCGGGCACGGGATCGCCGCCGCGCGGGACCGTGACCTGACCAAGCGGCTGGCCGGCGCCGGAATCACCCTGGAAGTGTGCCCGACCTCCAACGTCGCCCTGGGCATCGCGGCCGCGCAGGCCGATGTGCCGCTCACCGCCCTGCTGGACGACGGGGTCGCGGTGGCGCTGGGTGCCGACGACCCGCTGCTGTTCGGCCGGCGGCTGACCGCGCAGTACGAGATCGCCCGGCAGGTCCACGGCCTGCCCGACGACCAGCTCGCGGAGCTGGCCCGGATGTCGGTCCGCGGATCAGCCGCTCCCCCGGCCACGGCTTCCCGGCTCCTCGCCGGGATTGACGCCTGGCTCGCCACCCCCGCGGCATGATCACGGAGGATCCGCGTCCTATAGGGGCGGGTAGAGGATCTGAAAATTCGGGGTGACTGGCGCTGGTGGCGGTGCCAGCTGGGGGGTTGCTGGCGGCAGGTGTGCCGTCGTCGCTGTCGTTGATGATGGCGGCGAGGGTGCCGGGAGTGGATGGGGTGATGGTTGCCCAGATGGTGACTTGG
>DAIRVB010000438.1:0-1703 GCA_036803065.1 Streptosporangiaceae bacterium | reverse complement strand
TCGGATCCTCTGCGTCCCCCTATGTGACCGCGAATCCTCCGTGATCATGGTGGATGGGCAGGTCGCGGCGGTGGGAACGGTGGGGAACGGATGGCCTGCTACGAGATCGATGAGCGCCAGGACGGCAGGATCTCGTCGATGAGCGCCTCGGTCTCCGGCGCCATCCTGGGCATCACCTCGTCCAGCGCGGTCCGGGCGCACACCTCATCCACCACCGCGCGGATGACCTGCTCCTGGCCGGTCGCCTGGGCGGCCCGGAGCAGGTCCCGCCAGAGCAGTTCGTCGTTGAACGCGAGGCGTAGCCCGGCCCTGGCGGCCTCGGCGGCCTCGTACGCGTCCCCGGCCGCCAGCCGCAGCCCGCAGAGCCGGTGCGCGGCATCCGCGACCTGCGCGGTTACCTCGTATTCCAGGTCATCGGTGGCGAGCCAGGTGTAGCGCCCGGGGTCCCGGCCATCCAGCAACTGGCCACCGACCAGGGCCATGGCGCGGGCCAGGTACCCGGCCTCGTCCGGGCCGCCGTTGGCCGCCGCCTGGTCCGCGTGGGCCACCAGCGCGCGGAACACATGCCAGTCGACCCGGACGCCGGAGCCGAGCCGGAGCCGGCCGCCGGCGTCGGTGGCCAGGTGCGGGCGGCCGATGCTGTCGGCGCCGATCCACTCCGCGGCGCGGGCCAGCGCGGCGTCCCGCACCTCCGCCGTCACGCCGCGGGGCCAGAGCGCGGCGGTCAGCACGTTCGGGTGAACACCCCCGGGATGCGCGGCCAGGTACGCCACGAGCTCGGTGGCCAGGGCCACCCGGTCCGGTTCGATCACTCCCGGCGCCCGCACCGACAGCGGGCCGAGCAGGCAGATCTCCACCGGCATTTCCGAGCCGGGGACCAGCTGCGCGGCGGGTGCGTCGTCCAGCGACGGCCGGCTCAGCGCCAATCCCTCATCCAGCGTGGCGGCGTAGACCAGGTCCGCCACGGCCGCCTGCTGCCGCGCTGGAAGCAGCTGGGCCTGCACGTCGAAGCCGAGCGGGGAGACCAGCAGCCGCCCGTCGTTGGTGACCTCCCAGGTCCACGTGGCGCCCGGCACGTCGCCCGCGACCAGGTAACCCGCTGCGGCGGCGTGCCTGACCCGGGCCACCGCGAGCAGCCGCTCTTGCTCATACGGGGTGGGCGGCACCGCCATGATCACGTAGTGCGGCGCCCAGGTGTCCTGGTCGGCGCTGAGCGAGCGGCCGGCGAGCACGGAGCCGACCCCGGACCCGGCCATCGCGGCTTCCACCTCCTCGGCGCGCGCCTCCAGCGCGGGCAGCACCTCCTCCAGGCTGCGCACAGAGGTGAGCCGCTGCGGCGCGAGCGTGCTGAGTTCGTCACCGAATCCGACCAGGGTGAGCTGCATCCGGTCCGACCAGCGGTTGGTCGCTAGCTCCACGGCTATCGCGGCGAGCGCGGAGCTGACCATGGCCTCCGGCCCGGTGACCGCGATAAGCCCATGGGCGGCCTCCAGGTCCACCAGCACCCGGCCGGTGTCGTCGGTGCCGATGGACACCAGCCCGGGGAAGGGGGCCAGCGCCTCGCCCGTCTGCTCCAGGTCGATCCGCGCCGTGGCGGTCAGCGGCAGCCGCCACACCTGGCCGTCGCCCACGGCGGTCCACGGCGGCGGCGGATTGCGGTCCGCGGGCGCGACCCACAGGTCGAGGTTCTCCTCACCGAGATG
>DAIRVB010000437.1:0-4559 GCA_036803065.1 Streptosporangiaceae bacterium | reverse complement strand
CGGTCAAGCTCGGCCAGCTCTTCTGCCCGCCCGGTGAACGCGGCTACGTCCGCCGGCAGCTGCGCCGGGACCGGCCGCTGCTGTTCCGGGCCACCCGGCGATGATCCGTCCCGCAGCGTGACACCCCGGGCCGTGCGGAGCGCATTGTCGAGGCCGGCATCGGCGGCGAGGATCCGCTGATGAAGGTGCCGCAGTTCGGTGCCGGGCTCGATGCCGAGTTCCTCGACAAGCACGCACCGGGCCTCAGCGAACGCCGCCAGGGCGTCGCCCTGCCGGCCGCACCGGTAGAGCGCGAGCATGAGCTGGCTGCGGAACCGTTCCCGCAGCGGATGCTCACGTACCAGCCCAGCAAGCTGGGCCGCCGCCGCGGCGTGCTGGCCAAGCGCGAGCATGACCTCGATGCGCTCCTCAATCGCTGTCAGCCGCTGCTCGACAAGCCGTACCCGCCCGATCTCGACCCCGGGGCCGGGAATCCCAGCCAGCGGGGCCGCCTTCCACAGCAGCAACGCCGCGTCGAGGGACGCCGCCGCGCCAGCCAGGTCGCCTGCCGCACGCAATGCACTCGCTGCGTTCAGATGCCGGCCGAATATCTCGGTGTCAAGCTGGCCGGGTTCCAGCCGCAGCAGGTACCCAGGCCCGCTGGCCAGCAGGATGCGCCCGGGGGCCCGGTGGGCCCGATCCGGCTCCAGCGCGACGCGCAGCCCCGCCACGTAGACATGGAAGGCGTTCACCGAGCTCAGCGGCGGCTCATCGCCCCACATCCCGTCGATGAGCTCGTCGCGCGAGACCGCCCGGTTCGGGCGCAGCGCCAGCAGCCCAAGCACCGACCGCCGCCGTGGCGCGCCCAGATCCAGTTCCTGGCCCCCTCGCCAGGCCCGTACCGGGCCGAGCAGCTCAACCACTAATTGCTGTCCGTCCTCGGCCGTCACCCTGTCCGCCCTCCAGCCGTCCGTGGTTTCCCCATCCACTACTACTACGGACGGCGGGCCGTACCGGGTCAGCATCAGCGCCCCGACTTTCTCCAGGACGCTCGGACCACCCGGTCCGATTTCGGCAGGAAACTAATAGGAAACTTTCATTACAATTCGGCAACCGGTCTGGAACGGAGCCGGCCAGTTGGTGTTGACTCCGGGCACGGCCTCCTGGAACGAACCCAGCGGGCCGAAGGCGGAGGCGCCGGGTGCAGGCCCTCCCGTGAGCGAGGAGATCAGATGAGGCAACGGCTGACCTTGGGTGTCGCGATCACCGCGGCGGCGCTGCTGGCGCTGGCGGCCTGCGGGTCTTCCAAGAGCTCGACCAGCTCGACCAGTTCAACCACGGTGACCTTCTTCGGCGCCGACTACGGCACCGGGCCGGCCAACAGCACAACCAAGTACTGGGACGCGATCGCGTCAGCTTTCCACAAGGCCAACCCCAGCATCACGGTCTCGGTGCAGACCGTCGACTGGACCGACTTCCCGAACAAGGTGCAGACGCTTGTGCAGAACAAGCAGTTCCCCGACATCCTCGAAGGGGACACGGCACCGCAGTTCGCCCAGAGCCATCTGCTCTACAAGGTCAGCGATGTCCTGTCACCGGGCGTCCTGGGAAACCTGATACCGACCTTCCTGAAGGACGGCCAGTACCAGGGCACCGACTACGGCATACCGTTCACCACGAGCACTCGCGCGCTCTACTACAACAAAAAGATATTCACCGCGGCCGGCATCACGTCGCCCCCGCGGACCTGGGCGCAGCTACAGTCGGACGCGGCCGCGATCAAGGCCAAGGGCTACATCGGCTACGGCATGCCGCTCGGCAGCGAGGAGGCCCAGGCCGAGGCGCTGCTGTGGTTCCTGGGCAACGGCGGCGGCTACGTCAACGGCAGCGGGGCCTACACCATCAACAGCTCGCAGAACGTGCAGGCGCTGCAGTTCATGAGCAAGCTGGCCAAAGCGGGCGACACGCAGCCAAGCCCCGGTACGACGGATCGCAAGGACGTGTGGGCGCAGTTCGCTCAGGGAAAGATCGGCATGGTCCTCGGCTCGCCGGCCGTGATCCCGATCATCCAGGCGGCTGGCGTCCTGACGTCCTCGGACTACGCCACGGCCAACGTCCCGGGCCGCAGCGCCCCACTGGCGTCCACGCTCGGCGTGCATGATGACATCGTCGCCTTCAACACCGGAGGGCACAAAGCCGCGATCGAGAAGTTCCTCGACTTCGTGTATCAGGACAAGTACCAGCTTCAGTTCGACAATGAGTATGACCTGCTGCCAGCCACCCAGAGCGCCGCTGCCAGCATGGCCAAGAACTTGATGTTCGCGGCCTTCCTGAAGAACATCCCGAATTCGGTGAACTACCCGTCCAAGACCAACTGGACCACGGTGGAGAACCAGATCAAGACAACGCTGGGCCAGGCGATCACCAGTAATCCGCAGACGATCCTCAACTCGATCCAGCAGACCGCCGCCAGCGGCGGCTGAGAAAGGCATGCCAGACGTTGCGGCCGCCGAGGAGACGGCAGGCGATCAGCAGGGCCGCGCCACCTCGCCTCGACGGCCGCAACGGGCCGGCCGCGCACGCCGGAACCGCCGTCGCCTGGAACCGCTGGCCTGGCTCGGGCCGGCCACGGCATTGATCGCGGTCGTGGTGCTGTGGCCCATCGTGGCCCTGGTCCAGACGTCGATGCAGAACATCACGCCGATCGGCGTCACGATCGGATCGGCCGGCACGAGGAATTTCAGCGCGCTCCTCCATGACCCGAACGTGCCTGGGATCCTCGTGCGGACAGTGCTGTGGGTGGTCGCCGTGGTCGGCATCACCATGCTGATATCGCTCGGCCTGGCTCAGCTTTTTAATCAACGTTTCCCTGGCAGGCGGGTCGTCAGGTGGGCGCTCATCGCGCCTTGGGCGGCCTCTGTGATGATGACTGCCCTGATATTCCGCTGGATGCTGCAACCAGACAACGGCGCTATTAATATTTTTCTGCACCAGCTCGGCGTCCTGGGCCAGTTCAACTCGAATGAATCTTCCTGGCTGGGCCGGCCAGATAGCGCGATGGCGTGGATGATCGGCGTGGCGGTGTTCGTATCCTTGCCCTTCACCACATACACATTGCTCGCCGGGCTGCAGACCATCCCCGGCGATCTCTTCGAGGCCGCCATGATTGACGGCGCTTCACAATGGCGTAGTTACCGGCGGATCACGCTGCCACTGCTCCGGCCGGCTTTTGTCGTCGCCGCGGTCATCAACATCATGAACGTATTCAACTCATTTCCGATCATCTGGGAGATGACGCGCGGTGGTCCGGGCTACGAGACCAACACGACCACGGTGTACATGTACAACCTGAAGGAGAGCTTCATCGGGAAAGCGGCCGCGATGTCGATCGTGAACTTCAGCCTGATCATCGTGATCGTGCTCATCTACCTGCGGGTCAACAACTGGAACCGACAGGAGGCACGCTGACATGGCGGCCGGGACGGCCGCCTCGCGCCGCACCGGGCCCGCGCGACGGCTGCCCACGATCAAGACGGCGATCATCGCGGGCACCGCGTACGTCATTGCCATCATCTTCCTGCTGCCGTATATCGAGATGCTCATCACAGCGCTGCGGCCGCAGCGGGAACTGCTGGAACGCAACTACCTGCCGCACCACTTCGCCTGGTCGAACCTCACCAACATGTGGGGCACGAGCTTCGGCATCACCACCAGCCTGCGGGTCAGCCTCGAGGTGGCCGGCGGGGCGACCATCCTGGTGCTGCTCGTTTCCATGCCCGCCGCCTACTACACGGCCCGGCACCGGTTCCGCGGGCGGGGCCTCTTCCTGCTCATCGTGCTGGTCACCCAGATCCTGCAGCCGACCGCGCTGATCGTGGGTATCTACAAGGAATTCCTCGGCTTCCACCTCCTCGACACCGAGTGGGCGCTGATCATGGTTAACGCGGGCTTCAACCTGGCGTTCGCGGTCTGGATTCTCAACGCCTACTTCGGCTCGATCCCGGTGGAGATCGAGGAGGCGGCCACGGTCGACGGCTGCGGCAGGCTCGGCACGTTGTTCCATGTCACCCTCCCGCTGGCGATGCCCGGCGTGGTGACAGCGTTGATCTTCACGTTCATCGCGGCCTGGAATGAGTTCATCGCGGCGCTCACGCTGACCACGAGCAACAACGTCACGCCGCTCACGGTCCGCCTGGACATGTTCATCGGCCAGTACACGGTCGACTGGCAGCACCTGTTCGGCGCATCCGTGGTGGCCACCATCCCGGTGATCATCCTGTTCGCGCTGATCGAACGCCGCGTCGTGGGAGGCCTCACCGCCGGATCGGTCAAGTAGCCCGGTCGATGAGTTTTGCCGGCGTGGTGAGTCAGCATGAGTGGAGATCGAGAAGCCTCTGAAGGAGCATCCGTGACCGCGCCGAATACTCACACCCTGGACGTGCCGGGCACCGTGCTGCACTACGACGTCCGGAGCAACGATTCCAGTATCCAGCCGGTCCTGCTGCTCATCGCCTTCGCCACCACCCTGCGCAAGGTCCTCACCGCTGGGCAGTCGGTCCCCACGATACTCGCAGGTTCTT
>DAIRVB010000436.1:350-4562 GCA_036803065.1 Streptosporangiaceae bacterium | reverse complement strand
CGCGGCGGCCGCCGCGGGCAGCGTGGACGGGTTCACGAAGGAACTGCCCGAGGGGCCGGCCTGCACGGCCTCATGCAAGGCGCTGCCCTGCAGCAACTGATCCCAGGTGAGGAACCAGACCGTCCACCCGTCGTCCCATTTCCCGGGCTTCGGGCTTCCGGTGACGGTGACCGGATCGCCCGGCACGGCCAGGTTGTAGTACGCCTGGGAGTTGGCGGGGGAGGCGTTCACGCACCCATGGCTGACGTTCGTGTTGCCCTGCTGGGCCACCGACCACGGCGCGTCGTGGATGTAGTCCCCGCTATAGGTGAACCGCACCGCGAAGTTCACCAGTTCGTTGTAGCCGTTGCCCACCATCCTGACCGGGTTGCCCTTCTCGACGGTCAGGAAAGTGCCGTTGGTGGTGTCAAGGCCCGCCCGGCCGGTGCTGATCGGCCAGTTGCCGTACAGCTTTCCGCCGTAGTAGACCTGCATGTAGTGCGTTTGCGTGTTCGCGATGGCGATCAGCGAAGCCCCGATGTTGAACGTCTGGGTCAGGTCGGCCGTGCCGTACACGCCGGGGGAGGACTCCACCCCGGCCAGGTGCCCCACGAAGCTCACCTGGGTGTTGGCAGGCCAGTAGGTCTCCGGCCGGAAATACAGGGTCTGGTTGTCGTCCCAGTACCAGGCGCCCGCCACCGGCTTTGAGGTCGTCACCTGAAGGGCGCTCTCCACGGCGGTCTTGTTGGTGACGGGCGTGGAGAACTTGAGGATGATCGGCATGCCGACCCCGTACGTCTGATTGCCACCCTCGAAGATCATCGTCTGCTGCGTCTGGGCTGGGGTCAGCGTGCGGAACGAACTCGTCGTGGTCTCGGCCGCTCCCGCCGCGTTCGTCCCCCTCGCGGTCACCGTATAACTGGCCGACGGGTTCAGTGCCCACGTGCTGTGCCACACCGTGCCCGCCGCGTTGAGGGAGCCGGCCACCGACGCGCCTCCTGCGGTCGCGGTGACGGTCTTGATCTTGCCAGTCTTCGCGGTGACCGTGACCCCGTCGCTGGGGTTGACGTTCTTGCTGCCGTTCCCCGGCGTGATCGACATCTGGGCGGCGGGTGTGGCGGGCGACGCTTTCGCGTGCGGCGCGGCCTGGCCGGCCTGGCCGCCGCTGCCGCACGCGGCGATGAACATGCCCGCGGCACCGGAGATCGCTGTGATCGCGAGCCAACCCCGGCGGCCAGTCCTGTGCCGCCGAGCCGCGAGCCGGCCCCCTGGGGCGGCATACGCTCCCTCGCTGTCCCGCACTCTTGTCCTCCTGCTGATCCGTGAATTCACCGGGCCGCTCCTGGAACACCTGCACGCCCGCCAGAAGGTCCTGCCGCCTGCTCAGGAAGAAGAGACCGCGTTCCCGCCTGAGTCGGGGTCTCCGGGTGCGGGACTACAGTCGGGCGAAGCTCCCACTATTGAGACGGATCGGGCACGTCGGTGGTTGCCTTCCAACAGTATCTCTACGGTGCGATAAGGACGACCAGCCCGTAGCAGGGCAAAGGCCGCAGCGAGAAGGGCGATTGCAGTCGCCGTCCAGGGAACATAGTCGCCCATCTGGTCATATGGCGTGCGTGCTGCGGCAGCGGGGACGTCGAGCCGGACGACCCGCACGCCGCGGCGCCCCGACGTCATCGAGGTCGCCAACCTGCCC
The DNA here is from genome assembly GCA_036803065.1 of Streptosporangiaceae bacterium. Classification (GTDB taxonomy): domain Bacteria; phylum Actinomycetota; class Actinomycetes; order Streptosporangiales; family Streptosporangiaceae; genus JAWWPY01. The sequence goes on along the minus strand of DAIRVB010000436.1, from coordinate 2,887 downwards.
TGGGAGTCGTAGGCGACCGTGTCCCCGGTCAGCGCGGCCTGCACGACCGGACGCCCGGTCTCCGCGGCGCGCAGCGCGCCCAGCGACGCGTGCTGGGCCGGCAGCCAGCTCCGCTGGAACGTGGAATCGGAGGTCTGGTAGACGATCAGCTGGGCACCGGAGTCCGCGTCGACCCGGGACATGTCGGGGAACGCCGACTCGAAGCAGATCAGGACACCGAGCGGGAGCGGCCGGCCGGCCTGGCCGGTGGCGTGGACGAGGTGCGCGCCGGTTCCGGGCACCCGGTTGGCGGACGCGGCCCTGCTGATCTTGGAGATCCAGCCCAGCGCACTTCGGAACGGGATGTACTCGCCGAACGGGACCAGCCGCGTCTTGACGTACGAGCCGTCAACCCCGTCCGGCGCCACCAGGAGCGCGACCTTCGAAATGGCGCCATTCCCGCGCGAGGCATCCTGGTTGACCAGGATCTGTGCGCCGTCTCGCGCAGACAGCGCCTCGATCTGGCTCAGCAGCGGGTGATCCCGCTGGAGGTTGTAACCGACGCTGCTCTCGCCCCACACGATCAGGTCGGGATGATCGGCGCCCAGGCCCGCCGTCAGCCGCTGGCTGGCACCCACCCGGGCGCTGGCGTTTCGCTCCGTCCCCGGCTGGACCAGCGCCACCGATATCCAACGCTGCGCTGGCGCCGCTGTGCCGAACGCGAACGCGGCCGGCCCCGCGGTCACCGCGACCACGGTCGCGGCCACGCCCAGCGCGCGGATCGCGGTCCGGCCCGCGACCGCCGCGACCAGGATGCTGGTGTTGGCGGCCACCAGGGCGAAGCTGACCAGCCATACCCCGCCCACCGCCGCGAGGCCGAGGACGGCCGGGTGCTGCCACTGGCTCGTCCCCAGCACCGCCCATGGCCCGCCGAACCCCTGCCAGGACCGGGCCCACTCCGTCAGCACCCAGCAGCTCGGCACGACGACGATGGCGGCGAGCGCCCGCGCCGCGCTGACCGGCGGGCGCAGGAGTCCCCAGACGGCCACCCCGAACCCGGTCCAGAGCGCCCCGAACACGACCGCGGCGAGCAGCAGCGCCGGGCCGATGTTCGGCGCCAGCCAGTAGAGCGCGGCCAGCAGGAACCCGGCACCGAACCACCAGCCGCGGACCGCGGCCTCACGCGGCGAGGGTGAGCGGTGAATGACGAGCAGCCCGGGGACGAGACCGCACCAGCCGAGGAATTCCAGGTTGAGGGTGGGGAAGGCGAGGACGGGCAGACCGCCCGCGAGAAGCGCGGCATACCGGCTGGGCTTGGTCAAACCACGCCACAGTGTCACAAAGCCCAGCGCCATAAAGCCCATTGTGCGTCGGCACGATGCTGGCGGGTCCGCTGGGGCGCTGCGTAACGCGAAGGTGACGGAACTGGCATCCGGGCCAGCTGTCAGCCGTCCAGCCCCCTCAGCTGTCAACCTCAGCTGTCACCCGTCCGGTCCCGTCAGCTGTCAGCCGGCCGGCCGGCCGGCCCGGACTGCCTCGCAGTGCCGGCTCTGGGCCGCCGGGCCGTGATGACCGCCCCGGCCACAGCCCAGCCGAGCGCGGCCAGGGTGAGCGCGGTGATCGTGATCTCCGGCCAGGACCCGGCACGGTCGGCGAGCGTCCGCTGGCTGCGCAGCGGTACCCGTGCCTCCAGCACCGCACGCCGCCAGATGCCGCTGCGAGCGATCACCGTCCCGTCGGGCGCAATGATGGCGCTCTCGCCCGTGGTGGACGCGTACACCACCGCGCGATCGAACTCGACCGCGCGGATCCGCGCCATGGCCAGCTGCTGCGCAGACTCGCTGGTCTGGCCGTCGAGCTCGAAATCAGCGTCGTTGGACTGCACCGTCAGCAGGTTCGCGCCCGCGTCGACCTCGGAGGAAACCAGGTGATCGAAGCCGACCTCGTAGCAGATCACGTCGCCGAGCCTGACCTTCCCGACGTGGAACACGACGGCCTGATGGCCGGGTGTGAAGTTGACGGGCTGCAGCGAGGGCAGCGACGTGAATTTCTCCAGCAGACCGCGCAGCGGGATGAATTCCCCGAACGGCACGAGCTGGCGCTTGACGTACACCTCGACCGGGCCCCGCCGGGGGAGCCAGAGCTGCCCGGCGTTGCGCAGCGGGTTCTCGAGCACCGAGCCGACGAGCACGGGCCGGTCAATGGCGGTCACGGCCCGGGCGATCGTGGCGTAGATGAACGGGTAAAGCGCCGGGTCCAGGTCGGTCGAGTTCTCCGGCCAGATCACCAGGTCGGGGGCGGGCCGGCGGCCTGACCGGACCTGGGCGGCCAGCCCTTCGGTGGCGGCGGCGTGGTTGGCGGTCACCATGGTCGCCCGTAGCTCGTTCGCCAGCGTCCGCGCGTGGGGGACGTTACCTTGGACGGCGGCGACGGTCGCCTGGGGCGCCGCGGTCGGCTGGTCGACCGGCAGCACGGCCCCGGCCAAGGCGAGCCCGGCGGCCCCGGTGACGGCGAGCAGCGGGACGGCCCGGCGACGGACCAGGCTGCGAAACCCGCCG
>DAIRVB010000436.1:0-340 GCA_036803065.1 Streptosporangiaceae bacterium | reverse complement strand
GTGCGGCGCCGGCCAGAGCAACCAGGAACGTCAGCAGCGGCGCACCGCCGATCGCGGCCCAGCCCGCCGTGGGCGCGCCGGCCTGGCTCATGGCCAGGCTTCCCCACGGAAAGGCATAAGGCGACGTGCCGCGCAGCGCCTCGGCCGCGACCCACCAGCCCGCCACGGCCAGCGGCCAGGCCCGCAGCCGCAGCAGCAGCCGCTGGCCCACCGTCAGCAAGCCGAAGATCAGTGCCTCGATCACCGCCAGCGCCGCCCAGGCATACCAGGCGACATTGATCAGCCACGACAGCAGGGGCTGGCCTTCGGGATCGCCTTCTTCCTGCCCCTGCTGTCGTGG
>DAIRVB010000435.1:0-4569 GCA_036803065.1 Streptosporangiaceae bacterium | reverse complement strand
CTCGCTCACGCGCCGACCTGCGCGCCTCCGCCACCGCGCTCGGCCTGGGAACGACGGTCGGTCAGGAACACGAGGCGGAACTTGCCCACCTGGACCTCATCCCCGCCGCTGAGCGCCGCTTCCTCGATCCGTTCCCGGTTGACGTACGTACCGTTCAGGCTGCCCACGTCGCGGACGGTGAAGCGATCCCCGTGCCGGTAAAACTCGGCGTGCCGCCGGGAAACGGTCACGTCATCGAGGAAGATGTCGCTCTCCGGATGACGGCCGGCCGTGGTCAGTTCGCTGTCGAGCAGGAACCGGCTGCCGGCGTTCGGCCCGCGCTTGACAACGAGCAGCGCAGTACCGACCGGCAGTGTCTCGGGAGCCGAGGAGTCAGCGAGGGACTCATCCACATATTCGGCTTCGCCGAGGTCCGCCCCGCCGAGGGAGATCGTGGACGTCGTCTCACCTGGATGCTCGCCACCCATCCGGGCCAGCATTGTGCCGCAGTATGAGCAGAACCGGGCACCGTCGGGGGTGGCCTGCCCGCAACGAGTGCAGTAGACGCTCGGCATGTATGGGCCCAGCCTCTCCTCCGCTGGCCATGGGCTCGGGGGTGGAACCACATCCGAGGGGCTGGCCCGTGGCGTGAATTCTTCTCTTCCTCCCCACGCTACCTGGGCCACGGGTGACCGGTCTATGCGCCACGCGCGGCGGCCGGCCGGGGTGAACCGCGCGCCCCAGCCCCGGCGACGCCCGGCGCCGCCCGGGGATGGCTCTGCCCCCCGTGAGCCCGGGGAGTTATCCCGCCGCCTCCGCCACATCTGGTCGCACCTCCGCCGCATGCTCGCTACGATGTCCCGGATTCTCTCACGCATCGCCATGCCGGTGCGCGGTGCTCGCAAGGTCGGGCCAACCAAGCGCGGTCACAGGCGCCGTCAGCCGCCCGCCCGCTCGGCGACTGCGGCCCATTCGTCCAGCAATGCCTGGGCCGCGTCAGCGTCCGTTCCCTCCGCCCACAGATGCGTCACGGCGTCGGCCGGATCGGGCAGGACGAGGACCCAGCCGCCGTCCGGCTCGATGATCCGGACGCCGTCGGTGGTGTCTACCTCACGGTGCCCGGCAGCCTCGACCACCGTCCGCATGACGCTTCCTTTGGCCGCCCAGGGGGTGGGCATGGAGCGCTTGAGCAGGTGCGCAGTGGGAATCCGGGCATCAATCTGGCTGAGCGTCAGCCTGGTCCGCGCGACCAGCCCGAGCAACCGGGCGAATACGGCGATGCCGTCCACCGTGCGGCTGAATTCGGGCACCACGAATCCGCCCCGGCCGTCCGCACCGAAGATCACATCTTCGGCTGTGGTGGCCTCGGTAAGGCCGTGCGGTGAGGTGGGCGTCCAGTCCACCTGGACACCATGAAACCGGCAGACCTGCTCAGCGACTCGGGTGGTCGTCACCGGAAGCGCGACCCGTCCCGTCCGCCGCTCCGCGGCGATCAGGTCGAGCACCACGAGCAGCGCCCTGTCGTCGTTGACCATCGCGCCCCGGTCGTCCACGAGCAGGATCCGCTCGCCGACCTGGTCGAACCGGACACCGAAGTCAGCCCGGGAGGACGCCACCAACTCCGAGAGACGCTGCATGCCGGCCCGGAGCTGGGCCAGGCTCTGCGTAGGTGACCCCTCGTCGAGCCCGTTGTTGACGGTGAGCACCTCCACGCCGATCCTGCCCAGCAGAGCGGGCATCACCAGCGATGCGGTGCCGCCAGCGCAGTCGACCACGACTTTCAGGCCTGCCTCGCGCACGCCTTTCAAGTTCACCGAGCGGACTAGCTCTTGGGCGTAGGCCTCCACGACACGGGGCGGGTAGGACAGTTCGGCGATCTCGCCGGGAAAGGCACGCCGGAATTCCTGCCGGGAGACAATCCGCTCAAGCCTGCGGGCAGCAGCCTGGGAAAGGTCGGCGCCACGCTCGTCGAGGAAGATGATGTCAATGGACTGCGGGTCGCCGGGCGTGGTACGCAGCGCGATGCCGCCGCCGCAGGTGGACCGGGCAGTCTCGAACCTGGCCACCGGGAGGGGCTGGGCCTCCAGGTCGACCACGTTGATGGCGCTGGCGTTGAGCGCGCTGTGCACGGCCCGCTTGAACGCCCGCGCGGCACGCGAGACATCACGCGATGTCGTGACGACCGCCCCTTTCTTCAGGGTGGTGGCGTACGCGCTCGCCAGTCGGACGCAGAGTTCCGGGGTTATCTCGACGTTGACCAGGCCGGACACACCGCGCGGCCCGAACAGGGTGCGCTGGCCGCGGGATTCCCAGATGACGCTGTTGTTCACCACCGCGCCGGCCTCGATGGTCTTGAAGGGGTAGACCTTCACCCCGGCGGAGAGGTAGGCCTCGGCCTCGATCACGCACTCGTCCCCGACGACGGCGGACTCCTCGATCCGGGCCGCGCTCATCACGTCGGTGTTCTTGCCGATCACGCAGCCGCGCAGGGTGACACCCTGGCCGATGTAGACGTTGTTGTGCACCACGGCGCGGTGCAGGAACGCCCCTTCCTTGATCACCACGTTGCTGCCGACCACAGTGAACTCACGCAGCTGCGCGCCGGCCTCGATCTTCGCGTAGGCGCCGATGCAGAGCGGCCCGGACAGCAGTGCCTCCGGATCCACCTCGGCGCCCTCAGCCACCCAGACACCTGGTGATACCTCGAAGCCGTCGATCTCCGCATCCACCCGGCCGGACAGCACGTCGGCCTGAGCCTTCAGGTAGCTTTCATGGGTGCCGACGTCCTCCCAGTAGCCGTCGGCCACCCAGCCGAAGACCGGTGCCCCGGCCTCCAGCAGCTGCGGGAATACATCGCCGGACCAGTCCACCGACTCCCCGGCCGGCACCTTCGCGAGCACCTCGGGTTCCATCACGTAAATGCCGGTGTTGACGGTGTCCGAGAACACCTGGCCCCAGGTGGGCTTCTCAAGGAAGCGCTGGATCCGGCCGTCGTCGCCGGCGATGACGATCCCAAACTCCAGGGGGTTCGGCACCCGGGTGAGGGCCACCGTGACAAGCGCGCCATTCTCCTTGTGCGCATGCACCAGGGCGGAGAGGTCAATATCGGTCAGCGCGTCCCCCGAGATCACCAGGAACGGCGTGTCGCGCAGGGCGTCCTCCGCGTTCTTGACGCTGCCCGCGGTGCCCAGCGGCGTCTCCTCCGTGGCGTACTGCAGGCTCATGCCCACGTCCTCGCCGTCGCCGAAGTAGTTGCGCACCAGTGAGGCCAGGAACTGGACCGTGACCACAGTCTCTGCGAATCCGTGCCGCTTGAGCAGCCGCAGAACGTGCTCCATGATCGGCCTGTTGGCCACGGGGAGCAGCGGCTTGGGCTGATTGGCGGTCATCGGGCGCAGCCGGGTACCCTCCCCGCCCGCCATGACCACGGCCTTCACCGGTGATGACTCTCCCTTCGCGCGCTCGTCCTCACATTGCTTCCATCATCGCGGGCCGGCTGCGGGCGGGCTATTGCCGGGTCGGCCACTGCTGCCGGCCGGATCCGCTATTGCCTCTGCCCGCACCCGTGAGACCAAACTGCGGACCTGGGCCAGGTAGAGGCCCGCCGCCCACCAGTAGAGGACACAGCCCCAGATCGCAAAGGCCCAGCCGACAATCCTGGCGATCTGGGCCGGCGTGCCTGCGTGCGCACCGAGGAAGAGCAGCGGGAACGCGTACAGCAGGCAGGCCGTGGCGGCCTTACCGAGGAAACTCACCTGAAGCGGCGGGTAGCCATAGCGCCGCAGCACGAGCAGCGCCACCCCCAGCACCAGTTCGCGGGCCACCAGCAGCCCCACCAGCCACCAGGGAATGATGGCGCGCACCGCCAGGCCGACGATGGTGGCGGCGATGTAGAGCCGGTCGGCGGCAGGATCGAGCACCTGCCCGAGACTGCTCTGCTGGTTCCAGGCACGGGCTATCTTGCCGTCCAGCCAGTCAGAGAAGGCCGCCGCTATAAGGAGGCCGACAGCCCAGCCGTCAGCCTTGGGCCCGAGTACCAGCCAGAGGAATACCGGTACGCCGAGCAGACGGGCCAGGCTTATTCCGTTGGGCACGGTCCAGATCCGTGCCTGGCTGGCCATCTCGCCGCTGGGCGCGATGGCACCGGCCTTCGGCGCCTGCCCGGCCGCCGCAGCCTCCGCCCGTGCCGCCTCTCCGGCGGCGCCCTGGCCGGTGGTGCCTCCGTCCACGGTGCGGTCCCCTCGGTCGTGGTTCACGCCCCACGCCGACCCTACCCGGCGGGCTCGCACGCGGGCTAAACGGGCGGTACGCCGCGTGGTCGCTGAGGCGTCGAACAGAAGGCGATTACCGCTGCGATCGCCCCGCACCCAGCAGGTTGCCCCGCGGAGGCCGGCTGACCAGTAGCGTGCCAGTCATGCCAAGCCAGCACCCGCCCGGTGACCTTGCCGGCCGGCCCGCGGCGGCTCCAGGCCGGCCACTGCGCCCGGCTTCCGCACACGGTTCCGCACCACGGTTCCGCACCACGGGGCCGCAGCACGGGGCCGCACCGGGAATGCGGAAGAATGCACATCCCCGCATTGATTATTATTA
>DAIRVB010000434.1:1332-4596 GCA_036803065.1 Streptosporangiaceae bacterium | reverse complement strand
GCCAGACTCGCGGCACAACGCGAACGCGGTGCCGACCTGGATCCCGGCCGCGCCGACCGCCCGCGCCCTGGCCAGCCGGCCCGGTCCCGCCTGTCCGCCGGCCAGCCAGAAGGGCAGCCCGAGCGCGGCTACCTTGGTCACATCGATCTCGTCCCGCGGTCCATACACCGGCTCGTTGCGGGCGTCGAGCCGCAGCCGTCCCCGTGGCGGCGCGCTGTGCCCGCCCGCGCCCGCGGTCTCCAGCACGAAGCCGTCCGGGGTCGACGCCGGGGTGCGGGCCAGGTACGCCGCCAGCACCGCGGAGGAGACAATCGCCAGGAACCGTGGCCGGGCCAGGGCCGCCGGCGTGACGCCGAACAGCGTCCGCGGGTCGACCTGGACCGTGTGCCGCGTCCCGGCGGCAGCGCCGGCGACAGTCACGGTCACCTCGCCTGGCCCGCCCGCCGCGACCGAATCGAGCAGCGCGGGAATCTCGGCCGGGATGCCCGCGCCCATCAGGACATAGTCCACGCCGGCGAGCATCGCCCCGTACACGGCGGCCGGGGTGGCCAGCTGAATCTTCTCCAGGTAGTTGATGCCGACCAGGCCGTCGTGGCCCTGCTTGGCCAGATGGGCCTCGACAAAATTACCCGCAACGGTGAGCTCGGCGCTGGCCACGTTGGGCCGCAGCCGGGGCCGCGGGATCGGCCGGAACGGCTGGCCGGCGGCGATCCCGCCCGGCACGAAGTAGCGCCGGATGATCCGCTCGGCCACCCCAGGCAGCGGAAGCTCCCCCAGCGCCCGGCGGACGTCCCCGCCGGGGTCACCACATTGCAGGCGGCGGGCCAGCACGGCGTCCAGCGCGACGCCAGACACCACGCCCAGCTGCCCGGCCGCCGCGACGGCCCTCGCCAGCCGCCAATCGGACACGCCCACGCCCATGCCACCCTGGATCAGGGCGGCAGGGATCGTCGCTCCCCGGCCATAAGCGTCCCTTCCATGTCATGCCGCCCCCGCAGGGGTCAGGGGCTGGTACGGGCAGGCAGGATCTTCGCCGAGCGGGTCACCGCTGGCGGCGTAGGCACGGGCACGTGATCCGCCGCAGAGGTCGGCGTACTCGCAACGACCGCAGCGGCCGCTGAACTGAGCGGCCCGGATCGCCCGTAGCGTCGGGTCGTTCCGGTAGATCTCGTGCAGTGGCCGGTCCCGGATGTTGCCAAGTCCCAGCGGCAGGAAGCCTGCCGGGTACACCTCGCCATCGTGGGCCACGAACAGGATCCCCTTGCCGTCGCGGGTCGGGGCGCTGTGCGCGCTCGGGATCCTGGTCGCCGGGCCGAGCAGGTCGTCCAGGCGCCGGGACAATCTGCGCTGCAGCGCACTCTCCGGCGCGGGGCCTCCGGCCCGCCGAAGCGCGACGACGCGGCGGAAGAACGGAGCCTCGACGCATCGCACCACGAAGCCGTGGCGTGATGCGTCGTAGAGAAAGTGGCAGATGTCTTCGTGCTCCGCGGGAGACACCGCCTCGGTCGCCACACCGCGCCCGACATGGACGAGGAAGAAGACCTCCCACATGTGCGTGCCCGTCTGCGCTACCAGGGCGGCGACGTCGGGCAGCTCTTCGACGTTAGCGCGCATCACCGTGGTGTTGACCTGCACGGTTACCCCAGCTGCCACCAGCGCGCGGATGGCCTGGACAGTCATGTCGAAGTGGCCGGCGATGCCTCGGACGCCGTCATGGGTCGCGGCGCACGCGCCATCCAGGCTGACCGACACGGCCTTGACGCCGCTGCGGGCGATGCCTTCGATCATGCCGGCCGTCAGCAACGGGGTTACCGACGGGGACAGGCAGACCGGCACGCCCAGCGACACCGCGTACTCGACGAGCGCGAACAGATCAGGCCTGAGCAGGCAATCGCCACCCGTGAGCACCAGGATCGGATACGGTCGGCCGAAGCCTGCGACCTGCTCAATGAGACTGCGGCCCGCCGCCTGGCTCAGTTCCCCGGGGGGCACCTGCGTGGTGGCTGAAGCGCGGCAGTGACGGCAGGCCAGCAGGCACGCGCGGGTGGTTTCCCAGAACACGAGCATCGGGCGCTGGCTGAAGTCCACGACGGCCCGCGCCCGCACAGGGCTGGTCGCTGGAGCCGGGGCGGTCATGGAGTCTCCTTGGCGTCGTCGCATGCGCGGCAACGACAGCCTGGCCCACCCTGGGCATAGGGCACAGGGCCCTTGGTCCTCTGGCCCGGCGGCGAATGACCCGTGGTCCCGGGCATAGACCAGCGCGGGGCGTGGTTCTTCTCCAACGCACAACACCTGCGACGGAGGTTCTGCGATGCCCAAGGCTGTGAGATACGACCAGTACGGCGGGACAGACGTGCTGCGGGTGGCGGAGGTCGACCGGCCCGTCCCGGGCCGTGGGCAGGTCCTGGTCAAGGTCAAGGCCGCCGGGATCAACCCGGGCGAGGCGAAGATCCGCGCCGGGGCCCTCGCCGAGCGGTGGCCGTCGACATTCCCCTCCGGCCAGGGCAGTGACCTGGCCGGGGTAGTGGCGGAAACCGGCGAGGATGCCGGGGACGTCGCGGTGGGCGACGAGGTGATCGGGTTCACCGACAACCGGGCCAGCCATGCCGAGTTCGTCATCGTCGAGGCCGGCGATCTGGTACCGCGCCCGGCGGGCATCCCGTGGGAGGCGGCGGGCGCGCTGTTCGTGGCGGGCGCGACCGCCTACGCGGCCGTGCGGGCGGTCAACGCGGGCCCGGATGACACGCTGGTCGTCGCCGGCGCTGCGGGCGGCGTCGGCTCGATCGCCGTCCAGCTGGCGGCCAACGCCGGAGCGAGGGTCATCGGGCTGGCCAGCGAGGCCAATCACCGGTGGCTGGCCGACCACGGTGTGACCCCGGTGGCCTATGGCGAGGGAGTGGCCGAGCGGATCCGCGCGGCCTCAGCGGGCCGCGTGGACGCGTTCATCGACACGGTCGGCACCGGCTACGTGGAACTTGCCCTCGAACTGGGTGTCCGGCCCGACCGGATCGACACCATCGCTGACTTCGCCGCCCCGGCCAAGTACGGCGTCAAGCTCGAGGGCAACAGCGCCGCGGCAAGTGCCGGGGTGCTCGGTGAGCTGGCCGCGATGATCGACAAGGGGCAGCTGGAAATCCCGATCGCCGGCGTCTACGCCCTGTCTGACGTCCAGGCCGCATTCCGGGAACTAGCGCAGGGACACACCCGCGGCAAGATCGTCCTCAAGCCCTGACCGCCAGGGGCTCCTGCGGCTAGCTCAGCCGC
>DAIRVB010000434.1:0-1232 GCA_036803065.1 Streptosporangiaceae bacterium | reverse complement strand
CGATAAACCACTTTTGTATGGTTCTGTGCCCTTCGGCACACCGGACTCGACCCATCCCCTCCAGATCAACGGCCAGGAGAACACCTATCAGCTTTGGTGTGTAGACGCGGCGCAACATCGGGAGGATGACACCTGAGGGCGGGCTTCTTGCTACTTGTCCCTGGATATGCGGGCAGAACCCCCGCTGAGGCCACAGGAGGTGCCGTGACGGCGGTTGAGACGGTGCGCGGGCCGGTCGAGGCCGGCGACCTCGGCCCGACGCTTATGCATGAACACGTTTTCGTCCTATCCACCGAGCACGTGCAGAACTACGGCGACGGCATGTGGTGGGACGAGGAAACCCGGGTGGCAGATGCGGTCGCCAGGCTCCGCGCGCTGCGCGCCAAGGGAATCACGACGATCGTCGACCCAACGGTGTGGGGGCTCGGCCGTTACATCCCGCGCATCAAGCGGATCGCCGAACAGGTTGAGCTGAACATTGTGGTGGCGGCCGGCCTGTACGTGTATGAGGAGCTGCCCCATCAGTACGCCTATCGCGGCCCGGGCCTCCTGCTGGACATGCCGGAGCCAATGGTCACCGACTTCACGCGGGACATCGTCGAAGGCATCGGCAGCACCGGCGTGAAGGCGGCGTTCCTCAAGTGCTGTGTCGAGGCGCCGGGACTGACTCCCGGGGTGGACCGCATCGCCCGCGCTGTCGCCCGGACGCACGTCGAGACCGGCGCGCCGGTCACCGTGCACACCTCCGGTTATGCCCAGTCGGGACGGCTGGCCGTGGACGTGTTCCGCGAGGAGGGTGTCGACCTGGCCAAGGTGGTCATCGGGCACGCGGGGGACAGTAATGATGTCGGCTACCTCATGGAGCTGGCCGACTCGGGGGCGACGCTCGGCATGGACCGCTTCGGGCTCGACCTGTTCAACCCGACCTCCGCCCGGATCGAGACCATCGCGGCGCTGGCCGCGCGCGGCTACGCCGACCGGATGGTGCTCGCCCACGACGCGAACTGCTTCATCGACTACTTCGGCGCCGATCCAGACGCGGCCAAGGCGGCGGCTGCGCCCAACTGGCACTACACGCACATCAGCGACGACGTGCTCCCGGCGCTGCTCGAGGCCGGGGTCACCTCGGCGCAGATCAGCCAGATGCTGGTCGACAACCCGCGGCGGTACTTCACCCGGAGCACGTCATGAGCGCGCCGGGCGGCACCTGTGCACCGGGAATGCCGTTATGG
>DAIRVB010000433.1:0-4605 GCA_036803065.1 Streptosporangiaceae bacterium | reverse complement strand
CGTCACGCCTGCGACGCTCCTGGCCTGGCACCGCAGGCTGGCCAAAAAGAAGTACGGCACGAGCGGGCGGCGCAGGCCCGGCCGTCCTCCCAGAACCCCGGGGATCAAGCGGCTGGTGCTGCGCCTGGCGCGGGAGAATCCACTGTGGGGCCACCGCCGGATCCAGGGCGAGTTGCTCAAGCTTGGCATCGCCGTGGCGCCGTCCACCGTCTGGAAGATCCTGCACGCTGCTGGCCCCGGCCCGGCACCGCGCCGCCCGGGCCCCAGCTGGGGGCAGTTCCTGCACGCCCAGGCCGCTGGGATCCTCGCCGCCGATTTCCTGCACGCAGACACCGTGACGCTGAAGAGACTGTACGTCCTGGTGTTCATCGAGCACGGCACCCGGCGGATGCACCTCGGCGGCGTCACCGCCAGCCCCACCGGCGAGTGGACCGTGCAACAGGCCCGCAACCTCGCCTTCAGCCTTGACCAGCGGTTCGGCCAGTTCACGTTCCTGATCCGCGACCGCGGCCCGGACTTCACCGCCTCGTCCGGCGCCGTGTTCCAGGCCACCGGCACCAGAATCCTGGTCAGCGCCGTCCAGGCACCCCGCATGAACGCGATCTGCGAGCGCCCTGCCGGCACCCTGCGCCGCGAGGTCCCCGGCCGGACGCTGATCCTCGGCGAGGCGCACCTGCGCGCCGTCCTCACGGAGTACCAACAGCACTACAACACCGCCAGGCCGCACCAGGGCACCGCACAGCATGTCCCCGGCGGGGATCCTGCCACCACCCGCTTCGCCCTGACCGACCCCGGCACCGCGCGGATCCACCGAAGACCCGTCCTGGGCGGCCTGATCAACGAATACGCACGCAGCCTGATCCACCGAGAACCCCCAGGTCACCGGACCGAATCGTATTTTCGAGCGGCACAGGAACAGCCCACTACAGGAAGAAGGGTATGACAAAACCACGCCCTTCCACCGACGCCGGCCCCGGTGCCGCAGCGTGATGAGAATATGCTCAGTTCAACGCCGGGACAGACGCCTACCGACCCGCGGCGCTATCGCGCCGTGAAGGGATGAAGCCTCCGATGACCGCAGCAGGCGCGGCGACGTCAGGGGCAAGCGGCCCGGCCCCAGCCAGCCCAGACCCGGCCGGCATGGGCGCCCGCGCCCGGGGGCAGAGCACCCCGGGACGCCTGTGGCGCATGCTGGCCGCGATCCTGGCCGCGACGGTCCTCCTCTGGATCACGGCAACAATCGTGGTGCAGGGCCGCCGCGGCACTGTGCAGTCGGTTCGCGACAGCACCGCCCCCGCCTTCCTCGACGCGACCGAGGCACACGCCGCGCTGTCCGACGCTGACCGCGCCGCGTGGCTGAGCTTCCGGTCCGGGGCGGCTCAGCTCACCGGACCTGGGCAGCAGTACCAGAACGACATCACGACAGCCGGCCAGGATCTGGAGCGGCTCGCGGCATTAGAACCCTCCGGCGGCGCGGGCAGCCAGCAGCTCCAGACCGTCAGCGGGCAGCTCGTGAATTATCAGGCCCTGGTGGAGCAGGCGGACGCCGCCAACCGGACCGACATCGCCCTGGGAACCGCCAGCGATCACGATCTTGGGTACGCGTACTTGACGTACGCCTCGAACGCCATGCGCGACCCGCAGGGCGGCCTGCTGGCCAGCATCGACGCCGTGACCGCTCTCGATCGAGGTGCCCTCGACCGGCAAGTGGCGTCGCCGTGGACGAATCCCGCGCTGCTGCTCGCCTCCGCGGCGGGCGCCGGCCTGGTGCTATGGGCCATCGTCACCGCCCGGGGGTTCATGCTGCGCAGGTTCCGGCGGGTGATCAGCCCGCCGCTGGTGCTGGCCGCGGCGCTCGTGTGCGGCCTCCTGGTATGGACGGCCATGGTGACGGTGTCGGCCGATTCGGCCTTCGGCGCCGCCCGGGGCACGGCTCTTCCGAAACTCACCGCGATCTGGCAGGCCAAGATCCGGTCCGTGGACGGTGAGGCGGCCGCATTGCGGGCGAACGTTCCAGGCAGCGCGTCAGCCGCCCGGTCCGGTGGCCTGAGCGTGACGAAGACCCAGTCCGCCAGCAGTGCGCTCGACGCTGATCTGGCGTCGGCGGAAGATACCGGCCGCCTGCAGGTCGCCATCCCCACCCTGGCTGTGGCGATCGCGGCTCTCGCCTATCTCGGGTTCAAGCCCCGCCTCGACGAATACCGGGGGTAATGGTGACCGACAAGGCACGTGGCGCCGCGAGCTTCCTGCTGGCCCTCGCCCTGCTCGCCGCCTTCGGGCTGGCAGCCTGCGGCAGCCCCGCGCGCGGGCAGCCTGTCGTCACGGTGCTCGGCTCCTGGACCGGAGACGAGCAGAGCGGCTTCCTGGCGATGCTCCGGGGCTTCGAGGAGAAGTACGGGATCCAGGTCAACTACACGGGGACACGGGACGCCGACACCGTGCTCGCCAGCGACCTGAAAGACGGAAATCCCCCCGACCTCGCGGCGCTGGCCACGCCGGGCGAACTGCGCCAGGACGCGGCCGCCGGGACTCTTGCCCCCATCGACGGAGCGCTGCACCTGAAGACAATGGCCAGTCAGTACGGGCCCGGCTGGCTGAGCCTCATGCAGGCCGCCGGGCCATCCGGCACCCGCCATTACTACGCGATCATCGTCAAAGCGGCACTCAAAAGCGTTATCTGGTACGACCCTCAGCAGTTTCCAGCCGGTGACCACGCTCTTCTCACCTCGCCAGGCCTGACCTGGGGTCAGCTCACGGGCCTGTCGAAAAGCCTGGCGGCGGGGGCCGTGCCGCCGTGGTGCATGGGAATGGATGACAGCTCAAGCTCCGGGTGGCCCGGGACGGACTGGATCGAGGACATCGTGCTCCACCAGTCCGGCCCGCAGGCATATGACCAGTGGGTAGCAGGCACGCTGCCGTGGACGTCAGCACCCATCAAGCGCGCGTGGCAGACGTTTGGCCAGGTCGCGGAGACTTCCGGCCTCGTCCATGGTGGCACCGCGTCCGAGCTTGTCACCAACTACGGCCAGGCTGGCCAGCCCATGTTCACCGAGCCGCCCGGGTGCTACCTGGATCATGAGGCTTCGTTCATCACCGGCTTTTACACGCAGGACAAGCTCGGCGGCCATCCCGGCGCCCATCCCCGGCCGAAGGCCGATTTCAACTTCATTCCCTTCCCGCCACTGACCTCCGCGGGCCGGGGCACCGCGGAAGTCGCCGGTGACTTGCTTGGGATGTTCCGTAACACGCCGGCGGCACGCAAGCTGATCGCCTACCTGACAACACCTCAGGCACAGGAAGCCTGGATCACCCGCCCGGATAGCGGCGCGATATCGGTAAACCGGCTCGTGCCGCTCAATGACTACCCGGATCCAGTTTCACGCGGGCTTGCGAGCGATCTCCTCCGTGCCACCGACGTCCGTTTCGACGCCTCTGATTCCATGCCGCAGGTAATGGAGAGCGCATTCAACAACGCCGTCCTTGAGTACCTTGACAGCCCGGGGCAGTTGAATGTCATCCTCACCGGCCTTGACCAGGTACGAAGAGCCGCATATTAACGAAAGGCACAGGCATCTCCCGGCACCAGCCAGCCGGGCGCATGCGGAACTCGCTGCCCCCGGCAGGTAGGCGGTAACGCGCAGGACGCCGCTGCCGGGCAGCCGGTACTGTACCCAGCGCCGCGCGTACCCAGGCGGGTGGCTCCCGGATGGTTCCAGGACGGCAACGCGGCTGCCTGCGGCAAGCGCGCTGGCAACCCCGGGGGCGGACGCGCAGCCGGCGTAGAACGCGATGGGGATGAACTGCTCGCCCTTGATCAGGCAAGGCGGCCGGATGCCCAGGCCACCCCGTCGGCGACGGGGATGACGAGCAGTGCGTAGGCGGCCAGCAGGAAGCGCGGCGCCGCGTAGCCGATCAGGAAGAGCTACTGCGCGGCCATGCTGAGCCCGCAGACGGCGGCCAGCGCGGAGGACCCCAGGTTTCCCGCGCGCCTGGCCCCGGCGATCCCGGCCGCGACCAGCACGGGCAGGGCGAGCCACCACAGGCTGAGCTCGGGGTATTGCCAGCCGATCGTGCACGGACGGCACAGGGTCGGCCCGTTCACCGCGCGCAGCTCGCCCCATACGGCGAGATGCAGCCCGAAACCGCCCTGTTCGCGCGGACGGGCGGCGTACCCAGACTGCGCGCCATGGCCACGGCAAGCGATGGCTAACGGTCTGGGCAGGACCGGATGGGAAGCGTTGCAGCAAGGCATGGGATCGGCGCAGCGACGCCGCACAACACGCGGCCGCGATGGAGGCAGATGCCGCATTGTGGAGGGAACTCAACGGGAGTGAGCCACGCCACAGCACACGCGGCATCCCCCGCGGGGAGAATCCCGCCCGGCCATGAGTCCCGGCACCCGCTCCCGATGCCGTTCTCTCCCGATCCGGTGCGCCAGGTGCCGCACTCGCGGGTCCCGTCCCGCCAACGAACCGCCAACAAGCAGCCAGAAGGCCCGACCGTCGTTTCCGGCGATCAGGCCTCTGACCTCGTACTTCTGGTAGCGGGGGCAGGATTTGAACCTGCGACCTCTGGGTTATGAGGGCAGACGGCATGGTTCAACAC
>DAIRVB010000432.1:0-4623 GCA_036803065.1 Streptosporangiaceae bacterium | reverse complement strand
ATCTGGGTCAGCTTGTCGACGCCGTAGTAGAACCCGGCGTTGCCGTTCCCCCCGTAGTTGTAGAGGTTGTACATCATGGCCAGGGTGTATTCCGGGCCCGGGACGGCGAATCCAACGGTGTTAGTGATCCACCAGTAGCTGCCGTCGGCGGGGGGATGCTCCCAGCCATCCTTGTTGCCCGGCTGGTTTTCCGGCCCCGCGCCCCAGACGCCCCACTGCTGGTCGAGAGGGCTGACGTGCCGGAGCCGGTAGACGAGGTAGTCGCGGATGCTGGCCGGGGGTTTGCTGAGCACGTAGTTCATCAGGTCGTCGAGGTCTTCGGCGGTGCAGTACATGTAGCCCCAGTTCGGCGGTGACCCGGTGAATTCCGCCCTGGTCATGCCGAACGCCTGGATGCGTCGCAGGAAACTGCCGTTTTCGTACTTGTCCCACAGGTCGTTGGCGTCGATGTCGTTGCTGGTGTAAAGGGCCTGGTACATCTCCTTGCGGTCGGTCGCGGTGAGGTGGATGTGGCCGACGGCGGCCTGGTTGCGGAGTAGCAGGTCGGTGATCATGGCAAGCTTCATGGTGGATGCGGCCGGGTATTCCATCGTGGCGTTGGCGTTGCGCCAGATGGCGCCGGTGGCGCGGTCGTCGAGCACGACGCCGATCGATCCTGGCGAGCCGACCAGGTATTTCTCGACTGCGGTGATCCTCTGCTGCATGCGGCAGGAGAAGCGGGGTGCGATCCCCGTGCAGGTGGGTGTAGGGCTAGGGGATGGCGGGGAGGATGCGGCGGCACTGGCGCCCACCGTGACCAGGGCTAGGGTGGGCAAGAACCACCGAGCAGCTTCGCGTGATCCCGGCAACGCCATGATCCTCCCATCGCGGAAGCGCTCACGGGTGAACAGTTTGCTACGACTGTTAGCTGACTGTAGCCGCCCGGGAACCAGGGAGGCGGGGGGCCCTTCACTTCTTCGACTGCGCGCGGCTTTGCGGCCGGTTCGTTCCAGTGATCTGGGCTTCGGGTAGCGGGCGGCCGGCCATCTCCTGTTTTCCGATCGATTTGTGGCCTATTCGCTGCCGTCCTTGCCTGGCTGGGCCATGCGCAGCCGCCGCAGCCTGCATAATGCTTCATATGAGGTTGTCCGCCCGTGCCGACTATGCGCTCCGTGCCGCCATCGAGCTCGCCACTGCCGGGGGGAGCCACGTTACGGCCGAGCAGCTGGCCCGGGCACAGAAGATCCCTGGCAAGTTCCTCGAAGCGATCCTCACCCAGCTGCGCCGGGCCGGCCTGGTACGCAGCCAGCGGGGCCCTGAGGGCGGTTTCTGGCTGGCCAGGCCAGCCGAAGACATCTCGCTCGCCGACATCATCCGGGCCATCGACGGCCAGCTGGTGGGCGTCCGTGGCGAGCGCCCGGAGAACATCGGCTACATCGGGGCGGCTGAACCGCTGCAGAGCGTCTGGATCGCGCTACGAGCCAACGAACGCGCCATCCTGGAAGAGGTCACGCTCGCGCACATCGTGACGGGTCAGCTCCCGGCCCGCGTCATCGAACTCACCGACGACCCCCGCGCCTGGGCCTGATCGCGCCATACCCGCTTAGCGGCCCGGCCCGCGCCACATCCAATGCCGCGTCCCGATCTTGATGGAGGCGGCAGCGGACGCGGCGAGCGCCACTGCCAACGCCCACAATCAGTACCGCAGGCGTGCTCGCGTGGCGAGTGGTCAGGCCTCCTCTTGGGGGACTGTCAGACGGGCACCATGTCGGTCGCGTCCCGTATGCGCCGCGCGACCTCATCGAACGCCGGGTGATCCGAGCCAAGCGCGACAGGGCGCAGCACCTGGTCGGAGTCCATGCCGCGGGCCCGCCCCGCCGGAACGCGCAGTTCCGGCTGGCTGGTACCGCCGAACGACTGCGCTACCGCAGCGTCCAGGCCATTTCCCGTGGACTGCCGGGCCGCGTGCTCCCCGACCCCGGCGAGCACCGGCTCGTTCTGCAGCTCGGCGAGCGCGAAACTGTCGGACACTTCTCCCAGGACGTGCGATAGCGGGGTGCCGAGCGCCGTGCAGATGGCGGCCAGCAGTTCGGAGGATGCCTCTTTCTGCCCGCGTTCCACCTCGGACAGGTATCCCAGTGACACCCGGGCGGCTGCAGAGACCTCGCGGAGGGTGCGACCCTGCCGAAGGCGCAGTCGCCGCAGAACGTCACCGAGCAAGTGACGAAGCAGGACCATCGTCACGCTCCCTTCGCGAAGTGGGTGTGTCGACTCCACGGTACCCGCCCTAACCGACAGTAGGGGAGAGCCCAGTGAGCCGTGTTCGCTGCTGACGTAACGCTGTAATCAGCTGGACTCTTCCCCAAGCCGGTGCAAGAGCAGGCCAAGGGTCTCCTTGACCGTCTGCTGCCGGACCTCGTCCCGGCTCCCGGCCAGGACAAGGCTGCGGACGCTGGTGCCCCCAGCAGCGCTTACGGCTATATGCACCGTACCGACCGGCTTGCCCTCCGTGGCGTCGGGGCCGGCCACGCCGGTGGTCGCCGCGCCGAACGTGGCGCTCAGGCGCCCCCGCACGCCGTCTGCCATGGCCGCGGCAACTTCGGGCGACACCGCCCCGAGTTCGTCGAGCAGGAGGGCCGGGACGTCCAGGAGCGTCGCCTTCAGGCTGGTCGCATAAGCCACAACGGCACCGCGGAAGGCCGCCGAGGCGCCAGGGATACCGGTCAGGGCCGCGGCGAGAAGCCCGCCCGTGAGCGACTCGGCGACCGCTACCGTCTGCCCGCGCGCGGCCAGCAGGGCAATGACGCGTCCTGCGGCCTCGTGGCTCCCCGGATGGACTGGGCGGGTGCCGCTCACGGCGCCTCTCCGGCCGGGTCCACGGAGCTCCCCGGCGGCGGGACGCCCGGCTGCGGGACGGCGGCCTGGCTGGGCATGGGCCGGCGGCGCAGCCGGACTGCGCGGACGCCGTAGTCGACCCCCGTCGCCAGCGTGACCACGACCGCCGCGGCCATCACCACGTCCCGCAGCACCCCCGGAGGACCCGGCAGGACGAACAACGCGATCGCAATCACCTGGAGGAGCGTCTTCACCTTGCCACCGCGGCTGGCCGCGATGACCCCACGGTGGATCACCCAGAAGCGCAGGCCGGTGACGGCCACCTCCCGGACGAGGATCACGCACGTTACCCACCAGGCGAGCGCCCCCTGGGCGGAAAGTGTCACCAGGGCGGCTCCGGTCAGCGCCTTGTCCGCGATGGGGTCCGCGATCTTGCCGAAGTCCGTGATGAGGCCACGCTGACGCGCGATCTTCCCGTCGAGCAGGTCGGTGAAGGACGCGGCGATAAACACCGCGAAGGCCGCGATCCGCCAGCCCGGGCCGCCGGCCAGCAGCATGGCCACGAATACGGGCACGAGGCACAACCGCAGCGCGGTCAGCCCGTTGGCGATGTTCATCACCCCGGGCGGCGAAAGCGCAGCCTGCTGGGGATCCGAGGACTGCATCTTCCCCCTGCCTGTGGCACCCACAGCCCGCAGCGGGCTGGTTCAGTGTTTCTCTGCGGGACGCCGGCCGCCGGCCCGCCCGCTTACTGCTGGCCGACCGGCGAGGGCCTCAGCGTCCAGATCCACCCCGTCTGACCCGGTGACCCGGACGGTGACCATGTCACCGGGAGCCAGGCGGCGCTGGGCGCGAACGGTCGTGGTCCCATCCACCTCGGGCGCCTGGTGCGCGGCGCGGCCGACGTACCGGCCCCGGCCGAGGCTCTCCTCGATGAGCACCTCCGCTGTCTCGCCGATTCGCGCGGCCGCACGCTGCGCCATGACCTCGTCGGCCAGATCCGCGAGATCGTCCACCCGGCGGGCGATCTCGCCGGCGTCGAGCTGCCCGCCGAGGGTGGCCGCCTCAGTCCCTTCCTCATCCGAGTAGCCGAAGACGCCGATCGCGTCCAAGCCGGCATCGGACAGGAAGCGCTGCAGTTCAGCCAGGTCGTCCTCGGTCTCGCCAGGGAATCCGACGATGAAGTTGGAACGGACGCCCGCCTCCGGGCAGGCCCGCCTGATCTGCGCGAGCAGCTCGCAGAAGCGCTCCCGGTCACCGAAGCGCCGCATAGCGCGCAACACGCTGCCGCTGGCGTGCTGGAACGAAAGGTCGAAGTAGGGGGCCACCCCCGGCGTGGAGGTCATCACCTCAACCAGCCCTGGGCGAAGCTCAGCGGGCTGCAGGTAGCTGACTCTGACCCGGTCGATACCGGGAACCGCCGCCAGCTCGGGCAGCAGCTCCTCAAGCAGCCTCAGGTTCCCCAGGTCCTTGCCGTACGAGGTCGAGTTCTCGCTCACCAGCAACAGTTCCCGGACCCCCTGGCCGGCCAGCCAGGCCGCCTCGGCGACCAGGTCCTGCGGCGGACGGGACAGGAAGGCGCCGCGGAACGCCGGGATCGCGCAGAAACTGCACCGCCTGTCACACCCTGACGCGATCTTCAGTGGCGCTACCGGCCCCCCGGCCAGCCGACGGCGCAGCGTCCGGGGCCCGGATGCCGGGGCGGTCCCTGGGGGCAGGTCCGGGATGCCCGTGTCTGGGATTATTGCGCCGGCCATCCCGTGTCCGGGCGTGTGTACCCCGGATTCCCCGCCCCGGCCGGCCGGGGCG
>DAIRVB010000431.1:0-4624 GCA_036803065.1 Streptosporangiaceae bacterium | reverse complement strand
CCCATGCCCGTCACGCTCCGCAACCAAAACCCCAGACCATCACGCTCCGCCCGGAACACCGCCACAAACGCTAATCACGCCGAAGTCCATGGCATTGGGCACCAGCCAGCTAGGCCTGTCGTTCAAGTTCAAGTACCTGGTCGATGTGGTCAACGGCTCCAACAACGTTCAGCTGTCCATGCTCACGGCGGGGCACCTCGACTGGAGCAATAACTTCCTGCCAGGTATCAACACGCTGGTGAGCGGGCTGGGCGGAGCCGGCGGATACGGCATCTCGACCTTCTACAAGACCTCGCCGTACATGCTGTCGGCCAACACCGTGTGGCTTGAGCCGAACACGACGAAAGCCCCGATGAACAACGTCAACTTCCGCAAGGCGCTCGCCTACGCGATCAACCCGAACCAGATCGTGTCCGCGGTGTACGGCGGCATCGTCAAGGGGGCCAATCCGACCGGGCTGCTGCCCACCCTGAACTCCTACATCGACCGGAGCGCGGTCAGCCAGAACGGGTTCTCGTACAACCCGACGCTGGCCAAGCAATACCTGGCCAAGTCGGGTTACAGCGGTCGGGCCATCACCCTCGAGGTCCCCAATGGATGGACCGACTGGATGGCCAGCATCCAGGTGATCACTTCCAATCTCGCCGCGGTGGGCATCAAGTGCACGCCTATCTACCCGGAGTACACCGCCCGCCAGAACGACCTGATCGGCGGCAACTACGACCTGGCGCTTGACAACAACGCCCAGCTCGACTCCACCCCGTGGAGCTACTTCCAGCGGGTATACCAGCTGCCCATCGAGAAGCAGCAGACAGCCCAGCTGAACTGGGAGCGGTTCAGCTCACCGAAGGACTGGAACCTGGTGCAGCAGGCGGGCTCGACCCCCCTGACCGACACCGCGAAACTGAACTCCATCTACAGCCAGCTGGAGACGGACTTCCTCCAGCAGCTCCCGGTGATCCCGGTCTGGTACAACGGCGCCTGGTTCCAGGGCAGCAACCAGTACTGGACCAGCTATCCCGCGAGCGGCACGAGCAATCAGGCTACTCCGGTCATGTGGCGGAATTACCTCGGCGCCATGACGAGCGTGTACGCCCTGGCCAGCCTGAAGCCCACCCCGCCGGCCAAGTAATAACCGGCCGGACAATCACTCACACCCTTCAATGCGACCCGCCGTCTCGCTCATGAACTGGCGGGACGGCGGGCCGCGGACCGATTGACGCAGTCAGGGGAGTCGGCAAGTGCGACGGTATCTAACCCGCAAAGTGTTCACGTACGTGCTGGCCTTCTTCGTCGGCGCGACCATCGACTGGGGCATCCCGCACCTGATGCCGGGTGATCCGGTCCAGCTGTACCTGGCGAACTTCAATCTGAAGCCGGCCGGGTACCAGGTTCTCTACAAGACGATGTCACAGGCATTCGGCACGAACCTGCCGCTGTGGGATCAGTACCTGCATTACTGGCGCGGCCTGGTGACCGGGAACTGGGGGATCAGCTTCTGGGACTTCCCGGCCCAGGTATCGACGCTTATCCTCCAGGCCCTCCCGTACACGCTCGCGCTTCTCGTCCCCGCCATCCTGCTGTCGTACATCCTCGGCAACCGGCTCGGTGCGGCGGCGGCGCGGCGACGGGTCCTGGACAACACGGTGCTACCGGCCGGCTATGTGTTCCAGGCCATTCCCTACCCGTGGCTCGCCCTCGCGCTGCCCTACCTGTTCGGCGTGGTCTGGCACGTGTTCCCGATCTCCGGCGGATACGACGCGGGACTGATACCCGCGTTTTCCTGGACTTTCATATCAAGCCTGCTCTACCACTGGTTCCTGCCGTTCGTCACCGTATTCCTGGTGAGCCTGGGCGGCTGGGCGATAGGCATGCGCAACCTGGTGATCTACGAGCTCGAGAACGACAGCTCGCGTTACCTGCGAGCGCTCGGCGCGAAGGAGCGCGTGGTCCGCAGATACGCCTACCGCAGCGCCTCGCTGCCCCAGCTGTCCGGCCTCGCGCTGGCGCTCGGCGTCGTCATCGGCGGCAACATCGTCACCGAGTACGCCTTCTCGTATCCAGGCCTCGGTCGCCTGATCTTCCAGGCGATCAGCAACCAGGATTACTTCCTGCTGCAGGGCATCTTCATCTTCATCATCATCGGGGTGCTCGTCGCCAACTTCATCATCGACATCATCTACATAACGGTGGATCCGCGGACCCGCCTCAGCATGCAGGGAGCGTCGGCATGAGCGACACGCTGAGCGGGAGCACGCCTGCGGAGAGCACCGGCCCGGCCGGTCCGGCACCGGCCGCGGCGCCGGTCCTGCCGGCCGTGGCCGGAACGACGCTACCGGTCAGCACGGTGTCGCTGCCGCGCAAGCGTGGCGACCTGCTGTACTACGCGATCCACAACCCCAAGCTCGTCTTCGGCCTGAGTCTGGAGACGGTGTTCGTGCTCGCGGCCGTTCTGGGGCCGGTCATCTCACCGCACAACATGACTGACTACTTCCTTTCGAATCGGCCGCCGTCGGCGCAGCACTGGCTGGGCACCGACAATCTCGGTCATGACTTGTTCGCCCAGGTCGTCAACGGCCTGCGGGTGAGCTACCTGGTAGGCGCGATCGGCGCGCTGTGCGCCGCGCTGGCCGGAATGCTCCTCGGCTTCACTGCGGGTTACCAGGGCGGGATGCTCGACGAGATCCTGCAGATGTTGACCAACATCGTGGTGATGATCCCGTCGCTGGTACTGCTGATCGTGATCGGCGCCTACCTGAAGACCCGCGGCATCCTGTTCGAGGGGGCGTTCATCGGCCTGACCACCTGGCCATGGGTAGCGCGGGCGGTGCGGGCGCAGACATTCACCCTGAAGTCACGGGAGTTCGTCGATCTCGCCCGCCTGTCGGGCCGGCGAGCCTTCTCCATCGTGACCAAGGAAATCGCCCCGAACATGGCGTCATACCTGTTCCTCGTCGTGGTGCTGCTGTTCGGCAGCTCTATGCTGCTCGCGGCCAACTTCGACTTCCTCGGGCTCGGGCCGACCACCGGCACCTCGCTCGGCAACATCATGAACCAGTCCACGCTCTGGAGTGCGCTGCAACTCCACTACTGGTGGTGGTTCCTGCCACCCGGGCTGCTGCTGACCGGCATGGTCGCCGCCCTCCTGATCGCCAACGTGGGCCTCGACGAGGTATTCAACCCGAAGTTGAGGGAACAATGAGCGTCAAGGTAGAGAACCTCTCGGTCGCCTACCGCATGCGGGCCGGCGACTGCTGCCCCGTCGACGGTGTCAGCTTCACCCTCGCCGACGGGGAGATCATGGGTCTGGCCGGCGAGTCGGGCTGCGGGAAGTCGACGCTCGGCAACAGCCTGGTCTACCTGGAAGGCCGGATGAGGCACCTTGGCGGCCGGGTCGAAGTCGACGGTATGGAGCTTCCGATCGCCGACTTCCGCGCCATGCGGCCCTACCGGATGACAGAAGTCTCCCTCGTCCCGCAGTACGCGATGAATGCTCTCAACCCCACGCGCCGCATCAGCAAGATCACCGCCGACCTGCTGCGGAGTCACGGTGTGCGGGAAGACGGCGTGCTGGAGGAGATGAAGCGGCGGATCAGCCTCGTCGGGCTCGACGAAAACGTGCTCAGCAGGTACTCCTTCGAGTTGTCCGGCGGCATGCGCCAGCGGGTCACGGTCATCCTCTCCACCCTGCTGAACCCGTCGCTGCTCATCGCCGACGAAGTCACTTCCGCCCTGGACGTCTCCTCCCAGCGGGCCGTGGGAGAGATGCTGATCGAGTTCAGGGACCGCGGGTTCGTGAAGAGTCTGATCGCGATCACCCATGACCTGTCGGTCCTCGCGCAGATCGCGGACAGCATCATGGTGATGTACGCCGGCCGGTTCGCGGAGAAGGCCAGCACCGGCACCATCATCGGGGCGCCGCTGCATCCGTACACCCAGATGCTGCTGGCATCCCTGCCAGAGGTCGGGGTCCGGCACGACGAGACCACCCTGACCGGCATACCCGGGCGCCCGCCCTCGCTGGTCAACCCGCCGCAAGGCTGCCGGTTCCGGGACCGCTGCCCGTTCGCGCGCGGCAAGTGCGCCGAGACCCCGCCCTTCCAGGAGGTCGAGCCGGGGCACCACGTCGCGTGCTGGAAAGTCACCGAGGGGTGGGCGGCATGAGCACCCTCCGCATCGAGAAAGTCTCCAAGCTCTACCGGTCCAGCAAGTTCGGCGGCGGCCTCACGCCGGCGCTGCGCAGTGTCAGCTTCGACATCGACCGCGGCGAGGTGGTCACGCTCATCGGCGAAAGCGGCAGCGGCAAGACCACGCTCGCCCGGATCGTCCTCCGCCTCATACCCGCAAGCAGCGGGAAGGTCGTATTCGAGGAGACCGACGTCTCCGGTTACAAGCGGACCCAGCTGCGCGACTACTACCGTCACGCGCAGGGCGTCTTCCAGGACCCGTTCAGTTCCTACAACCCCATCTACAAGGCGGACCGGGTATTCGAAGTGATCCGGGACGTCTACTTCAGGCACGTGCCGCAGCAGGCCTGGCAGGACAAGATCGAGGCGGCGCTGCAGGCGGTATCGCTCAACCCGGCAGACGTGCTGGGTAAGTACCCCCACCAGCTCTCCGGCGG
>DAIRVB010000430.1:1797-4631 GCA_036803065.1 Streptosporangiaceae bacterium | reverse complement strand
CGTGCACATCGTGCGGCTGCGCCGCAAACTGGACGACGACGCCGCGCACCCGCGGTACGTGCTGACCGTCCGCGGGGTCGGCTACCGGATGGGCACTGGGACATGACCCGCCAGCCGGGACTGGCTGCCCGCCTGCTCGCCGCGCAGCTGCTCGCCATCGCCGCCGGCGCGGTTACCTTCGTCCTGGTCGCGCTGGCGGCCGGGCCGCCGCTGTTCTCCACTCACATCCGCGAGGCGCTCGGCACCGTCCCGCCCGCGGTGTCCCGCCACCTCGATGATGCCTTCGCCACCGCGGCAGGCGTCTCGATCGGTGTCGGAACCGCCGCCGCACTGATTACTGCGGCCGCGGTCAGCCTGTTCGTCACCCGGCGGCTGTCGGGTCCCATCCACGCCCTCGGCGCCGCGGCCGCCCGCGTCGCCGCCGGTGACTACACCGCCAGGGTCACCCCACCCGGGCTCGGGCCAGAACTCGACACCCTTACCGGAACCTTCAACGCAATGGCCAACGCCCTGCAAACCACCGAAGCGACCCGGTGCCGCCTGCTCGCCGACGCCGCGCACGAGCTGCGCACCCCGCTGGCCACCCTCGACGCTTACCTGGAGGGCCTGGCCGACGGGGTACGCGCGCCCACCCAGCAGACCTGGGACGTGCTGGCCAGCCAGACCGCCAGGCTGCGGCGCCTGGCCGACGACATCGCGCTGGTCTCCCGCGCCGAGGAGGGCCAGCTCCCGCTGCACCACGTCCAAGTCGCCCTCAACACACTGGTGACCACCGCCGTCCAGGCCGCCCGCCCCGGCTACGACAACCACGGCGTCGAGCTGACCACCCGGCTCGCGCCCCAGCAGCCCACCCTGGACGCCGACCCCGGCCGGCTCGACCAGGTGCTCGCCGGCCTGCTGTCCAACGCGCTGCGGCACACCCCACCGGGCGGCCAGGTCACGGTCAGCACGGAAACGGCCGGGCCATGTGTCAAGATCACCGTCACCGACACCGGTGGCGGAATCGCCGCCGAGCACCTGCCACACATATTCGAACGCTTCTACCGCGCCGACACCGCCCGCGACCGGGCCCACGGCGGATCCGGGATCGGGCTGACCATCGCCCGCGCCCTGACCGCCGCCCACCACGGCACCCTCACCGCCGAAAGCGACGGCCCCGGCACCGGCAGCCGGTTCACGATCACCCTGCCAGGTACCGCCAGCCCCACGTAACGGGCCGACCTGCGCCGGCCTCAAGCTAGGCCAGCGAGATCCGCTGCCGCGCCGGGCGGCCGCCCGCGGCCACCGGGGGACCGCCACCGCCCTGGCCTTGTCGTGTGGGTCCGACCCTGTCATGGCGGGATGAGTCCGACCGCGCCTCCCGGCGGAAACGTGCCTGGAACAGCTGATCACCGGCCAGGTCGCACGGAGCGTCTTAACCGCGGCAACACGGCCCAAGCGGAAATCCCGCGCCCGGTGCACCTCGGCCATGCCACCCCACCCGAAACCGGAGCTGAGCCAGTCTCATGCCCCTGATCCTTCGCCACTTGCCAAAGTCACGGAGGCAGCGGGGGGAATCGCTCCTGCGCCGGCCAGTCCCAGGCGGTACTGATCCCGGCTCCCGGTGAACATGGGGCGCCTGGCCGACGGGGCGGAACCTGCCGGCCGTCGGGCAGAAGCTCGCCGGTGTCGTCGAAGAGCACCACTCCGTTGCACAGCAGGCTCCAGCCCTGTTCTGGGTGAGCGGCCACGGTGCGGGCGGCGTCACGGTCGGGAGCAGTCGCCGCAGGACACGGGGGAACGTGAGGACACGCCGGAGACCGGGCGCTGGATGAACACCCTGCCTGTGCATCCCGGCTAAGCGTTGACGTGATCATTGCGTGCCCCCTGGATCGTCCGTGGCGCTGCCACGCCATGGGTCAGAGGGTGCGCCGGGGAGCCGGCTGGACACAAGGGGAGGCCTCCCCAGGCCCTGCGCGGCGTGATCATCCGCTTCACCTTCGGCAGGGCCGTAACCACCCAGGCCTCGCCACCGGCACGCGCGATCCGCACAGCCGCAAACTTTGACAAGCAAGACGGCCAACAGCATGAATCCACTCACGCCCTCAAGCTCACTGGCAGGCCGCTGCGTGCGTCGGCCGGGCCAGGGAGAGCTTGCCGAGGTGGGCATTAATCGCGCAGCTGCACGACTGCGGGGTCGCGGCCGTTGATGAAGAGCCATAGCCGCGATGACGGTGCCGGTTGTGACGGCCGTGTTCCATCTTTGCTGCGGGCGAGGCCAGCGGCTGTCCACCGGTCGCGTATACGACACAGCCAACGACCGCTGGCCTCGGAAGTCAGGCGCCGTGGCGGAAATCTTGCGTGATGGCGCCGGAGCAGCCGAGCGCAGGCGTCATCAGCAGGGTCGCAGTGACCGTGTCCGACGGGGCCGCCGAACTCGGCTCTGGCTTCAACTGCGTCACGGTCAGCCCGCAGATGCTGACGGAATACCAGAACCACTCGTTCGGCTTGCCGATCGTCTTCGTTGCGATCAGCTTCCAGCCCTTGGCGGTGTTCGTATAGCCGGCGGCGCTCACGGACGCGCTCGGGCCCGCGGAGTGGCCAGGGCTGCGTGTGGCCGTCAGCACGACCTTGAAGCTGGACAGCGTGGCCACGGCAATCTGACGCTCCGGTGCCGGGGTCGCGCCAGTCGCGGACGTGGGCGGCCGGGGCGCAGGCGACGCCGGCGGTGCAGCGGCCGGCGGTGTTGCGGTCGGCACGGACGGGACCAGGCTGGCGGCCGCTGGCCGCGGCGTCGCGGCGGCCGCCGCGTCTGCCGATGCGGCCGGGCCGCCGGCGCAGGCAGAGGCCACCAC
>DAIRVB010000430.1:0-1787 GCA_036803065.1 Streptosporangiaceae bacterium | reverse complement strand
ACGCCGCGGCAGCCAGGGCGCCCGCACGGCGCGCCTCCGGCCCCGCTGCCGCGCGCCCCGCTGCCTCCCGTCGGGACCCGTGCGGTCGCGGCCGGTCCGTCGGCTCGGGTGGAGGCGCTCCCCGATTCAGCGCTGAAGTGATCATCGTGTCCCCCTCGCAGTCACGCGCGGTACCCTGCCGCGTCACGGGCACAGGGTGTGCCGCCAGCTAACCCCGGACAAGGGGAGGCCTCCCCAGGGCGGGGAGGCCTCCCCAGATGCGAGCGCCGACGGCGGGCCGCCTAGATGGCCGCAAGCTTGACGGGCTGTTGACAAACGCTGCCGGTCGCGGCCTGCTCGCCAAGGGTTATGAGCACTCGGCAAGCTCCTCCGCGCCACCGTTGCAGCTGCAACTGACGCGAGCCAGAGCACAGGTCACCAGGCCCTGGGCACGCTCGCCCAGAGAGAGTGACCCGGCGATCAGCTGCGCCCGATCATCCGACCCAGCAACCCGGTCCCCGAGCACATGGTCATGGCGTGCCCCGCACGCCGGCCAGGACGCCGAACGGATGCTTGCCAGGCCCGCTGCGCCCGCCACCCGCCGGGGACACACCGCGACCCTCATAGGTCAGGGCGAAAAGACCTTTCCTGGCTCTGGCTGATCCACCGTTCGCTGTCATCCAGCTCATTCGTCCTCCTCGCTGCGCGGCGGCGGGCGCTTCAGCCGGACCTGCCCCGGCTGTGAGGGCTTGCCTGTTGACGCGCCGTCCCGGCGAACCTAGCGTGGCGTCAAGTAGACGGGCCGGGCCGGTGCTGCTGATTGTCATGTACGAGTCGCAGACGTGGCGCGTCCGTCCGGGAGGCGAGCCGTTCACTTTCGGCCGGGCCGCGGCATGCTCGGCTGTGCTGCCCGCCATCGACCGCGGCGTCTCACGCAACGCCGGGAGCTTCCGCCACCACGACGGGTCCTGGTGGCTGCATAACGACAGCAGCTCCTCGGTCCTGTGCGTGCTCGGCGACCGCGGCTTCCGGGTCGACCTCCCGCCCGGGATGCAGGTGCCGCTGCAGCAGTGGCACGCCAAGGTAACCCTGAACGGCGCGCTGGCCAGCTACACCCTGCGCCTGCGGCTGCCCGATCTTGATGATGCGCCCGACCCCGCGCAGCAGGCACCAGCCGCCTCCGTGACCGGGGAGCGCGCTGTGACCAGCACCCGCCACCGTGCCCCGCTGACCGGCAGTGACCGGCTGGTCCTGGCGGCGCGGTTCGAGGCCTACCTGACCTGGCGGCACGCCGGGAACCCGGCGCCGGCCAGCGCCCGGGACACCGCGGAGCGGATCGGCTGGCAGGCCCACACGGTGGCCAAGCGGTGCGAGAACATCAGGGACCGCTACGCGCGCCTGGGTGTTCCCGGACTGCGCGGGCCGCGAGCCCTGGAGCAGCTGGCGCTGCTGCTGGTCTCCACCGGCGAGCTCACCGCCGCCGACCTGCAGCTCCTGCCCACCAAGGCCCAATCCGGCTGAACCCAGCGGCCGCCAGTCGGCCGGGGCATCACCTTCCCGTTCACCCAGGGCGACTGACCGGCGCGGCTGTCATAGCCTGCGCCGCAGCGCTGACACCGGTGGCCGCGCTCGCCGCCACATCCTCCCCCGCGGCACCTGCCGCCACGGCCAGCGCGCCGCGCTACGCAACATCCGGGCTCATGGTGTGGCTGAACGTGCCGCCGGGCAACCACTACGCCGGGGGCGCCTACTCCTACATCAGCTTCACCAACCTGTCCGGGCATGCGTGCACGCTCCGCGGCTCCCCG
>DAIRVB010000429.1:0-4643 GCA_036803065.1 Streptosporangiaceae bacterium | reverse complement strand
TGGCCAGCACCTGGACCCCGGGGCCGAAGTGGGCGGTGAGCACGTCGGCGCGGAGCACGTCCGCTGGGGGCCCGGCCGCGACGACCCGGCCCGCGTCCAGCAGCATCAGCCGGTCAGCGAACTGGCCGGCCAGGGTGAGGTCGTGCACCGCGGACAGGACGGTGAGTGACCGCTCGCGGCGCAGCTCATCGACGAGTTCCAGGGCGTCCACCCGGCGGCCGAGGTCCAGGGCGCTGGTCGGCTCGTCGAGCAGCAGCACCGCCGCCTGCTGGGCCAGGGCACGGGCCAGAACGATCCTTTGCCGCT
This sequence comes from Streptosporangiaceae bacterium, assembly GCA_036803065.1. Taxonomy (GTDB): domain Bacteria; phylum Actinomycetota; class Actinomycetes; order Streptosporangiales; family Streptosporangiaceae; genus JAWWPY01. Next base: position 4,337 of record DAIRVB010000429.1, on the reverse strand, counting down.
CACCGCCGGACAGCGTGGCCAGCCTCCGGCCTGACATCTCCGACAGCGCCAGCCGTTCGAGCAGCTCCGCGCAGATCCGCCGGTCCGCGTCGGTCTCCATGCGCAGGTAGCCGATGTGCGGGGTCCGGCCGAGCAGGACGTAGTCGGCGGCCGTCATCTCGGGTGGAAGCTCGGGGAGCTGAGGCACATAGGCGACCAGGCGGGCCAGTTCACGGCGGCGCAGCCTGGCCGTCGGCTGGCCGCCGATGGCGATCTGTCCGTCATGCGGTACCAAGCACGCGATGGATCGCAGCAGAGTCGTCTTGCCCGCTCCGTTGGGGCCGATGATGCCCAGCCACTGGCCGGCCGGCACCTGCGCGGTGACCTCGGCCAAGGCGGACGCTGAGCCGTAGCGGACCCCGACGCCGTCCAGGGTGATCATGCGAGGTCACGCCGGGAGTGCTGGGAGCGGAGCACGAAGAGGAAAAACGGCGCCCCGGCCAGCGCGGTGATCACGCCGATCGGCACCTCAGCGGGGGACTGGACCGTGCGGGCGGCGACGTCAGCGAGGACCAGGAAGGCCGCACCGCCGATCATGGAGACGGGCAGCACGATCCGGTAGCTCGCGCCGGCCAGCAATCGCACCGTATGCGGGACGATGATGCCCACGAAGCCGATCAGCCCGCTGACCGCGACCGCCGCGGCGGTGCCGAGCGTGGCCGCGATGACCACGGTCAGCCGCACCCGCGCGATATCCACGCCCAGGCTGCTGGCCTCTACCTCGCCGACCCGCAGCACATCGAGCAGCCGCCGGTGGGCAAGCAGCAGCGCGGCAGCGACGGCGGCGTACGGCAGGATGATGAGCACCTCGGACCACGAGGCGAGCGAAAGGCTGCCGAGGATCCACGAGTAGACCTGCTGCAGGTCCTGCGTGTGCTGTTGCTGCAGATAGGTCTGCACGGCCGTGAGCAGGGCCGCGACCGCCACGCCGGCCAGGACGATCGAGGCGGTGGCACTGCTGCCGGTGGCACTGCTGCCGGTGGCACTGCTATTGGTAGCACTGGCGCGGCGGGCCCCCGCCCCCAGCAGGTAAGTGACCGCGACGGCGGCGATGGCGCCCGCGAACGCGGCCGGGGGCAGCAGCGGCTGGCCCGCCCCGGAGATAATGATGATCGTCGCGCCCAGCCCGCCGCCGGCGGCCACGCCGAGCAGGTACGGGTCAGCGAGCGGGTTGCGGAACACACCCTGGTAAGCCGCTCCACCGCCGGCCAGCATGGACCCGACCAGGGCGCCAAGGACAACCCGCGGCAGCCGCACCTGCCAGACGATGGTCACGTCGATTCCCGGGACGGACAGGACCGGATGCCAGGGCAGCCGGGCGAGCAGCGCCTCGCCGACCATGGCCGGCGTCAGGTCCGCCGGGCCCACCGACACGCCGATGGCCATGGCGACCACGAGCGCCGCGATGGCCACGGCGAGCGCCCGCCGGCCGGTGGTGGACTTCCCGGTGGTGGACTTCACTGGGGCGGGACTCACTGGCCGGCGCCCTTGGCGATGGCGGTCTCGACGGTGCGCAGCAGATCGGTGATGCGTGGGCCCCAGCGGGAGGCGATGTCGTCGTTGAGCGCCACGACATGGCCCTTCTTGACCGCGGTCAGAGCCGGCCAGCCCGGGCGCTGGGCGACGGTGGCCGCACTCTGGTGGCAGCAGATGGTGTCGGCCAGGATGATGTAGTCCGGATCGGCCTTGACGATGAATTCGGCGGACAGTTGCGGGTAGCCGCCGGCCGCCGCGACTCCGGTCGCTGTGTCCGCGATGCTCTTCATGCCGAGCAGATCCAGCAGTTGCCCGACGAAAGTCGCTGAGGTCACCGAGTAGTAGGTCTGGTCGAGTTCGTAGTAGTAGGTAAGCGGCGCCGAGTGGTGTGGCGCGGCGGCGACGATCCGCGTGAGCTGGCTGCGCAGCGCCGCATCCTCCCGCTCAGCCTGGGCGAGGTGGCCGGTGGCCCGGCCGAGCTCGTCGAACTGGGCGTACACGTCGGAGAGCCTGGCCGCCGCGGGCAGTTCCAGGACCGGGATCTTGAAAGCGGCGAGGTGCTTGGTCAGCCCGCCGGTGTCGCCGGACACGACGACCAGGTCCGGATGGTCGGCGATGATCGCCTCGATATTGGGCTGGAACCCGGACAACTTCGTCTTGGGTGCCTGCGGCGGGTAGTCCGAGTCGCCGTCCACCGCCTTGACCTGGCTCCCCGCGCCGATCGCATACAGCATCTCGGTGACCGTGGGGGACAGCGAGATGATCGCCGCCGGCCGCGAACCGATGTGCACGGTCCCGTTGGCGGCCGCGATCTTCGTGGGGAAGCTGTCCGCCGCGGCGGTGGGGCTGCCAGTGGTGGGGCTGCCCGTGGTGGAGTTGCCAGTGGTGGAGTTGCCAGTGGTGGGCTGTGAACTACCACAGGCCACGAGAAACGCGATGGCCGCCATGGCCGGCAGGCTGCGGGAGCGAACCAGCAGGCTGCGGGAGCGAAACCGCATGATCATCCTCCGTCGGGTCGTGGAGGACGAAGTGCGCCCGCCGCGACACCCGGCGGGAACCGAAACGAGCCGCCCTTCCTCCGAGGACGACGCATCGGCGCGGGCCAGGCGGCCGGACTCGTCCCCCCGGGGTCATCCACCGGGAGGCATCACCGTTGCGGGACAGCGCCGGGATCGCACCGGCTTCGCTGGGCTCTGCACCATCCCGGGCGGACCCGGGACAGGCGTACCTTATCGCAGCTCTGTGGTAGGCCTACGCTGTGGTAAGGCACAGGCTGTCCCAAGCACGGGGATGGAGCTGACGTGGCAGAGCCGGACGGGGAGCTGGTGATTCCGGAGGGCGGCTTCTGGCCGGCCCCCGAAGTCCCGCAGCCCAACATCTACCCGATGGAGTGGCGGGTCGAGACCGAGAAGCTGGCCGCGATCTACCAGAAGTCCAAGCTGGCCGCCTGGAACCCGGCTGACCTGCCATGGGACGGGCTGCGCGCCGAAGACTTCAGCACCGAGCAGCGGCTGGGGATCATGTACTGGTTCTCTGTGCTGGCCAATTTCGACGCCTCGGGCCCGGCGGTATTCGCCCGGGCCACCATCCACGCGTTCGAGCAGCACGAAGAGGACCCGGTCCGCAAGTGCTTCTTCTCCATCACCCGCGACGAGATGAACCACGAGGAGTGCTGCCAGCGCACGATCGCCAAGCTCTGGCCGGGCGGCCCGCTGGACTGGCAGCCGTCCACCACCCTGGAGCAGGCCGCGCACAACAACATCGGCTGGCTTTACCACAACGGCGGGCGGTACTGGACCGGCTACAACAAGGCGGTCGGCAAGTACTCGCTCGCTGTCCTGTTCACCAGTTTCATGATGGGCGAGATGGCGGCGTCCACCCTGTTCCGCGGGATGGCGACGGGTACCACGCACCCGGTGTTCGCCGACATGTTCCATCGGATCGGCCGGGACGAATCACGTCACCTGCAGATCTGCATGACCATCCTGGACAAGGAGTGGCCCGGCCTCACCGACGACGTCAAGGACCTGATCACCCGCCAGCTACGGGCCGGTTTCATCTTCCTGTCGATGATCCTGTGGGAGCCACCGGAGGCGGGCGGCTTCTGGGAACTCCCGCCCTACTTCCTGCCGAACCACCGGGTGCTGATGCGCCATGCCCGCGACGCCGGCCTGGGCGTGCTGTCCTACAACGAGCAGGCGGAGAACTGGCGGGTGGCGCTGGCCCGGGTCCGGGTCATCGTGACGCGGTGGGGCATCGACTTCCCGGCCATCCCAGAACTTGACATCGAGGGTGTGGACGTCGCCGACGACATCAACCCCGAGGACATCATTCCCGTCTTCTAGTCACCGGCCCGTCTTCCAATCACCAGATGCCAGGAGGTCGCCATGGCGGCTCAGCCCGAGCAGACCGGCTTACCAGAGCTGGTGGCCCTGGTGTACCGGGCCGACTGGACCCAGCTTCGTCTGTCCGGCACCGTGCACGCGCGGCACGACCTCGCGCGCGTCCGCACGAGCCGGCCACCATTGCCTGTGACGGCGAGCGACTCTGGAAGGGTCTACCCGAACAGGGTCGCGACCGGGCCAGGCCAGCCCCTCACGCCCGACTACGCGCGGTTGGCTGACCAGTCGTACCTGCTGTCCGACTGCGAACTGGCGACGGCAGGCGACGCCGAGGTGGACGGCCGCCGTGGCTTCCTCGTAGTAACCGACCGCGTGGACGGGCTGCGCTTCTTCGGCCGAGGTAGCCAGCTGCCCGGCTTGAGCGAGCACGTCGAGGTGGTCTTGGACGCGGAGCTGGGCATCGCGCTGCGCGAGACGACG
>DAIRVB010000428.1:0-4650 GCA_036803065.1 Streptosporangiaceae bacterium | reverse complement strand
GATCGGGCGACGATCCGATCCGCGGACACGCCGATGCGTGCGGCTAGTATCTGGCCTGTGGCGGCTGGTCTAGCTCGATCCCGGCAACGCGGGCGACACGATCGAGATCAGCGTCGCAGGCAAGAATGGCCGCCTGCTGCCGCCAGGCGACGGCAGCGATCATGCAGTCAGTCAGGCCCCTGGGGGTGATGCCGGCCTGCCGGCACCGGCGGTAGATGCGCACGGCGCCGTCGAAGTCGGCGGCTGCATCGACATGGTACAGGTGGAACCGCAGCAGCAGACGGCGCAGGTCAGCCTCGCGGGCATCGCTGCGTGCCCCGGCGAGCACTTCCATGATCACCGGTTCGGTGACGGCGACCGGGCCATCGGCCGCGATGAGTTCCGAGAGGCGCCGGTCGGTCGTGCTCCCGGTGGCCCGGTCGTATTCGACCCAGGCCGAGGTGTCGGCCAGGATCACGCGGCCCCCCGGGGGCGGGTGTCCTCGGGGATCTCAGCGATGGCGCGGACGCCCCGCATCGCCAGGGCTTCCTCCCGTGTCATGGGCTGCCCGGCCAGATGCCGTAGAGCAAACTCCACGGCCTCTGTCTTGGTGCGCAGGCCGTAGCGGTCCATGACGACCTGGAGATAGGTGTCCTCGATCTCAATGTTCGTGCGAACCCTGCTCATACACCTATTCTACACCTTGCGTGTATAGAACGTGTACTGTGTTGGGCTGGAAAAGCATCGCCCGGTCACCCTCAGCTAATGCGGATGGCGTCATAGTCCCGTCTGCCGCCACGACCACCGCGCCAAGCAGGCCCCCGGCTGGACACTCACCCAACCCCGCCCCGGCACCATGATCTGGACTACCCCCAGCGGACGCACTGACACCACCGGACCCACGTGCTACCCAGACTGACCACTGGCCGCAGCCGAAGCCTCCGGGCGGGTGCCGCACAACTTCTGCATGGCCGCATCCACTGGGATGAAGTGAAGACCCGTGCCGCGGGCTGCGTGCTTCCTGACCTACATGGCAGTGCAAGGACCGTGGTGACCAGCATTAGGGAACTTGGGGATTCGGTCATCTCGCTGGTTCTAGAAGCCGGTCGCGGACGGCCGCTAGCTCCACGTCCCGCATGCCCGCCGAGCGCAGATATGCCGCAACGTCCAGCCCGGCCAGTGTCGTCAGGAGCATGTCTCGTGCGGTGGTGCCCTTGCGGGCGAGCACCCGCTGAATCTGTGGACCCCGGTCCTCAATGCCCGCCGCGGCGTAACGCGAGCGCAGCCGCTCGGTGCTCAGTTCGTAGTCCGCGGCGATGTCCTCGGGCCGGACGCCCACGAGGGCGAGCAGCAGCAGGGTGATGAGACCAGTGCGGTCCCGCCCGACGACGCAGTGGACCAAGACGCCACCCGCGCCGGCATGCGCCACCGCAGCAATCGCCGCCGCGCACCGGCCCGGATGCTTGTCCAGGAACGGTCCGTAATACAGCGGGCTGCCGTCCAGTTCATTGGTCCGGCAGTACTCCCGGAACACGGTGTCAGCAACATCATCGAGTGGCACCCGCACGGTCACCAGTCCCGATGGGCGGGGCGCGGCATCGGACCCGATCTCCTCCTCATCGCGCAGGTCCACGACAGTGCGGACGCCATGGCGCTGCAGCGCGGCCCAGCCGGCCGCAGTCAGGCGGTCGATCCCGTCCGAGCGCACCAGCGCGCCCCAGCGGACCCTGCGGCCATCCGATGTGGGCAGGCCGCCCAGGTCCCGGACGTTCAAGCAGCCGTCCCACGTCAGATTCCTGTCGATCATCACAGGCCCCTGGGTATTGCATTCCGTTATACGTCTGCACCCGAGCGTATCCGCGGGACGCTGCGTCCATCCCGAGCACAGCCGCAACGGAAAAAGACCGCCGCCCGCCCGGCCGGGGGGATGGCTGGACGGGCGGCGGGGTATGTGTCCCGCGGCCAGCTAGCTGGGTCCCGCGGGGACGATGATCCGGTCGAAGTCCGGAGCGTATGCGGTCGGATTCGCGAACTCGATCGTGTTGTTCCCTGCGGTCAGCTGCAGGGGGAGAGTTACCGTCCCCACGGTGTCAAAGCTCCCCGTCGGGGCGAACGAGACCGTCTGCGGCGCACCGCCGTTCACGCTAATCGTGGCTTGACGGCCCGCCCCGTCCAGGTAGGCGATGGTCATCTGGTAGGTACCGGAACTTGCGACGTTAACTCCATTGAAAGCCAAGGTACCGCCTACGCCGACGTATCCGACCTTTTCCCCGCCGGAGCACGCCGAGCAATTCGCCACCACCGCACCGCCGGCAATCGTGTTCGCAGGCGACTCCGCCTCGTAGGAGGTGGCCAAGGGCGGCGGGGTAGCGCCGGTGGTAGTGCTGAAGCCGTTGAAAACAGCCTGCCCCGGTGAGCGGGTGGCGTGCGAGGTCAGGAACATCCCGGCGTCCTGCGCGGCTGCCTGGTCAGGCAGCACGGCGCTACCCACGCCGAGCCAGGTCTTCCCGTCGTAGGAGTAGTAGCCCGTGTACGTGCTGCCGCTCCGCTGGAGCTCCAGCCAGATCGGCAGGTAGTCGGGGATGCTTCCGTTGGGCGGCGTCACCGAGTCCAGGTAGGCGCCGCCGCCGCTGTCCCATTCAAGCTGGATGCCACCCGATGGGGACTCGAACAGGACCACGCCCTCAGGGGTGGTACCGGATCCGCTGATGTCGTTGCGCACCATGATCCCGGCCTTGGCGTATCCCGTCATGTTCTGCTGAGACACGACCTTGGTTTCGATCGTTGAGGAAACGCCGACCGCCCCCTTGAGGTAGATGCTGCTGTAAGCATCTGCGCCGGAGTAGAGGTCCGCGCCCGCTCCCACAATGCCGAACTCCTGACCGAGCTGGCCGAATACCGCCGTGGCGTCGGTCGCGGACGAGTACGTGAGGTACGGCGGCTGCACCGGTGGGCTCGTGGTTACTGTCGGGTTCTCCGACACGTGCAGCCGGAACGGGCCTCGCCAGCTGTAATCAGCGGTCGCGCTCAGGGTGTCCGACCCGAACAGCACCGTCGGTACCGGGGCCACAACCTGGAAGGTGGCTTGCGCGGTCTGGCCGCCTGCCACACGTGCGAACGAGGTGGGCGACGTGGGTGTCACGGTCCAGCCCGCGGGCGCCGAAAGGCTCAGCGTGACATGCCGCACCGGCTGGGCGCCGTTGTCCGCGAATGTCTCGGTGGCCGTGGCCGGCACACCGCCTGTCACCGCGTTCAGCCCGGTCACCGTGACCGTGGCGCTCGGCGGCGCCACGCTGGCTTGCTCGGCGGCCCGCACCCGGAACAGGGCGACGCCATGTGGCGGGACGTCCGCCGCGATAGTGCCGCCGGTTTCGGTGAGCCGATGCGCCCAGAGGTCGTCAAGAACGTAGGCGCCGCTGGCAGGCAGGCCGGCCGCGGACGCCGTTGTCGAGATCACCCCGGCCTGGCTGCTCGTGTTGAACAGCCCGACCACGACGTCGCCATTGCGCTCGGTCTTGGCGAACACCTGCGCGCCGGCGGTGTTGACGATCCGCGACGCGTCGATCGCGTCCTGGTCGACTGACAAGACGGCCCTGTTCTTCAGGTAGCTCAGATCGGCGGCGTCGAGATTGGTCAGATCGGTGCCAAGGATGAGCGGCGACGCCCCCAGCGCCCACAGGCTCATCTGAGTCTGCCGTTCGTCTGGGGTCAGGCCGTTGTTGCTGCCGTTGCCGATCTCCAGGGAGTCGTAGTCGTTGAACGCGCCGGGGCCACCGTACGGCTGCCAGGCCGCGACCTGGTCGAACCGGGACGCCACGTTGGCCCAATCTGTCAGCGGGTACGGGTAATTGCTCGTTTCGCAGCCATAGCACTCGATATCGCCGCCCGTCCGCCAGCCGTTGGAGTACTGCTTCCAGGTGGCGGCATCGGCGATGCTGAGGCTGTTGGACAGCTCCAGGTGAATGGGCCGGCCGGTCTGACTCAGTGCCTGCGACCACGCTTGCACGTCGGGGATGTCAAACGAGCCGACGCCGTCGAGCTTGAGGTAGTCCGCACCCCAAGAGGCGAACTCATCGGCCCAGGAGTTGATGAACGCCTGCGCGCCCGGTTTGGTGTAGTCGATGCCGACCATGCCGCCACAGTTGTAGTTGCTCTCGCCGGTGGTCGTGGCGATCTCGTCGGCCGTGTAACTCGTTCCCGCGATCGGCGTGTTCTCCGCGACCGCCTGCTTCGAGATGCCGGGCGTCACGTACAGGCCGAATTTCAGCCCGAGCTTGTGCACATGGTCGGCGACCGCCTGAATGCCGTTCTCCGACCCGCTCGGCGGAAACTTGGTGGGATCAATGACCCACCGGCCGTACTGATCTACGTTCGGGCCCTGGCCGCCCGGGCACTCGTACCAGTAGTCGTCCAGGTTGACGTACTGGAATCCGGCGCGGGCCAGGCCGCTGCTCTTCATCGCGTCGGCCTGGGCTTCGATCTTCGCGGCTGTGGGATTCGACCGGATGAAACTCCAACTGCTCCAGCCAAGAGCCGGCGTCTGCCCGACGCCGTTGTCCTCCGCACTGGCGGCCGGCGCGGCCGACAGGGCGGCCACGCTCACTAGGGGGGCGGCGGCTAAGACCGCTACCAGCCCGCGGACCAATCTGCTCATCGAGAGTCCTCCTCCAT
>DAIRVB010000427.1:0-4659 GCA_036803065.1 Streptosporangiaceae bacterium | reverse complement strand
CTACTAATCGGGGCCTCGATCGCCTTAGGATCGGAGCGTTTCCACGTTCCCGGGAGGCGTTATGGCACGGCCGAACATCCTGGACCGGTTCCGCCCGGCGGGCGCGCCCGGCCCCGCGGGTCCGGTGGGCGTCCCGGCTGCCGCTGACCAGGGTCCTGCGGTCGAGCTGGCACCCGTGTTCGCCGCCCTCGCCGCGGACGTGGAGACCTGCCGGAGACTGGTGGACGAGGCTCGGCGCGAGGCGGACCGAGTCCTGTCCCGCGCCCGCGAACAGGCGGCGGCCATCATTGCCCAAGCCCGGCTTGACGAGGGTGTGGAGCGGTCCCGCGCGGCGGGACGGGTGGAGCAAGCCGCGTCGAAGCAGGATGCACGACTGCTGGCCCACGCCCGCGAGGAAGCTGATGACCTGGAAGAGGCCCGGACGGCTCTGCTGCCCGGCACCGCCCGGAGAGTGATTGACAACCTCTGGTCAGAACAGCTGACATCCCAGCAGCCGACCGAGCGGCCATGAGCGCCGCCTGGGTTGCGGCGTCCGTCCGGGCCCGGTCCATGGTGCAGCATGGGGTTGGGGCGGGCGGCAGCCGCAGACTCGCCAGCCAACCCAATCTCGCGGATGCGCTTCTCCTTCTTGCGGATTCGTCGTATGCCGACCGGCTGGCCGGTTGCACCGATCTGGCGGTGGCCGAACGTGCCATCCGGGACACTGTGCTGTGGCAGCTCAGGGTGCTGGCGGGCTGGATGCCGCCTCGTGGCGCCAAGTTGGCCCGCGCCGCGGCAGGTGCTTTCGAACGCGACAACATCGTGGGGCTGGCCAGCCGGCTGGATGGCAGCCCGGCGGCATACGACCCCTTCGACCTCGGGGCGCTCGCGACTTCTTGGCGCCGGCTGCGGACCGCGGACTCCACGGCGAAGCTGGCCGAGGCCCTGCGCAGGTCGCCCTGGGGAGGCGCCGGGTCGGACCGCAACGTCGTGCTGCGGGACGTGCTCACTTTGGCGTGGCTGCACAGGCTCGCCGTCGTCGCGCCGCAGGCACGGTCATGGGCCGGGGCTGCCTGCGTCGTGACCGCGGCTCGGATCGTGCTGGTCGACGGCGCCGAGCCCTCATCGCGCATTCTTGAGCTGGTCCGCCCCATTCTCGGCCGGACGTGGGAGAGCGCTGGAAACCTGGCCGAGTTCCGGGCCGCCCTGCCGTCGTCGGTGCAACCCGTGCTCCGCGGGATTGAGTCCCCGGAAGAGCTGTGGCGGGCGGAGGCCGGGATGCGCGAAACCGTGGAAGGCGACGGTTTCCGGCTGCTGCGGGGCTCCCATCATGGCCCGGGTGTGGTCCTGGGTGCTATCGCTGTTCTGGCGATGGATGCGTGGCGGGTCCGCGCTGCTCTGGCCGCGGCTGCCGCCGGCACCGGATCAAGCGAGGTGCTCGATGCCGTGGCTTGAGTCTCTCAGTCCTGTCCGGATGGAGCGGGTGGCCCTGGTTGCGCCGGAGCCATCCTCCCGCGGCATGCTCGTGGAAGTGGCTCGCAGCGGGGCCGTCGAGCTGGACCTTCCCTACATCCCCGGCACCGGGCCAGGGGAGCTGGATCAAGCGGTGGACTCCGCCATCGTCTCGGGTCCCATTGCCGGACTGGTGGGCTGGGCTCCCAGGCGTGGGCTACCTGAGCTGGCGGCAACGCTGGCCGGGCTGGGTGCGGCGGTTGTTCCGCTGGCCCGTCCGCGGGGAGTGCAGCCGCCCACCTTGCTGACCGCCGCCGGGCAGTCACGGAACTCCCGGGTGCTGGTCGATACGTACGGGACTATCCCTTACTCGGACTTGGACCCTTCCCCGCTGGCCGCATTGGCGTACGTGCTCATGTTCGGCATGATGTTCGGCGATGTGGGTCAGGGGGCCCTGCTGCTGCTTGCCGGCCTTCTCCTGCGCAGCGGCAGAGTCAGGAGGCTGGAGAAGCTGAGGAGGATCTGGCTCTTTGTGGCCGGCGCCGGACTGGCCTCGATGGCCTTCGGCGTCCTGTACGGCGAGGCCTTCGGCCCCACCGGGCTGGTGCCCGTGTTGTGGCTTGAGCCCCTGTCCAGCCCCATCCCGCTGCTGCTGGCCGCGCTGGTCTTCGGAGCTGCCCTGCTGGCAGGTGCCTACGTCTTGGGCACCATCAACCGGGTCAGGGAGGGCGGCTGGGTCTACGCTCTCTATGCCCGCTCTGGCCTCGCGGGTTCCATGTTGTTCGTGGCCGTCTGGTTGCTTGTCTGGGGGCTCACAGCCAGCATCGCGCCGCTGGTCCCGGTCGCCGCCGTGCTCGCCCTGCTCGCACTCGCCCTCATCTTCATCGGGCTCTTTGTCGAGGCCGGCGGTGGCGGGACCGGCGTGATCCAGGCTCTTGTCGAGCTGCTGGACACGGTGATCCGCCTGGGGTCGAACATGGTCTCGTTCGCGCGGCTGGCTGCCTTCGGGCTCATGCACGCAGCCCTGATGATGGTTGTCTGGAACGGGACGATGACCTTGTGGGTCCCGGGCTGGCGGGCAGTGGCGGCCATCTTCGTGTTTGTTCTCGGCAATGCGCTCGCCTTTGCTCTTGAAGCACTCGTGGCTGCGATCCAGGCCCTGAGACTTGAGTACTACGAGCTCTTCTCCCGCATCTTCCAGTCGGAGGGGCGGCCGTTCCACCCGTGGGCGCCGGACCTATCCATGACAAGTCTCCACGAGGCGTCCACCCGGACACACTCCGATCAGCTCCTTCGAAAGGCGTCCCCGTGAATCTATGGCTCGGCTGTATTCCCGTGTTCGTTGTGGCCACTATCGGTGCCGTCCTGCTTCTGAAGCGTCGGCGGAGAGAAGGCCTCAAGCTGTTGGTGGGCATCAACTTGGCGGTGATGGTGGGCGCGCTCGCTCTCCTGGCAACCGCGCTGAACGCCGGCCCCGCAGTTGCTTCCGGCGGGGCGAGGCAGGCTGCCGTTGTGGTGGCCGCCAGCCCCGCCGCGGTTTCGGGCGGGGCCGCCTCGGCCGCCTTCTACGCTGCGGCCATCGCCGTCGCCGCGTCCTGCATCGGAGCGGCTCTCGCCGTCGCCTATACGGGAGCAGCCGCCCTGGCAGCCATGAGCGAAAGGCCCGAGATCTTCGGGCGCGCCATGGTTGTCGTCGGTCTGGCTGAAGGCATCGCGATCTACGGCCTGATCATCGCCATCATCCTGGTCGGCAAGGTCTGAGCGGGGGAGCGCATGCCGGACATCGTTGTCGCCCTTGGCGAGCAGGCGCTGCTGGAGGGATTCCGTCTGGCCGGAGCCAGCGTCCATGCCGCCGAGACCGACGACGACGTACGCCGGGCCTGGACTGCGCTGCCGGGCAATGCCGCAGTGGTCATCCTCACGCCCCGGGCAGCAGGAGCGCTGGGTGGGGTCCTGGCAGATCCGCACTCACCCATGACCGTGGTGCTGCCTCCATGACTGGGCTTCCGAAGCGTTCCGCGGCAGCTCTTGCCCCTGTTCGCGGATCGCTGCTCACCGCCGCACGGCAACAGGCCGCCGACATCCGAAGAAGCGCCGGCGAACAGGCTATGGCCCTGACGGAGGCGGCGCGGCACGAGGCCGACCGGATCTGCTCAGCCGCGGCCGAGGAAGGCGCAGCCACGGCCCGGTCGCAGGCGGCCCTGCGCTCTGCCCGGGTGCGCCGAGAGGCGCATGAGATGGTGCTGACCCGGCGGAATGCCCTGCGGCTGGCCCTGCGGCGGCAGATCCGGGAGTCCACGATGGAGCTGAGGTCTGACCCGCGCTACCCCGGCCTGCTGGCCCGGATGATCGAGCGGAGCCACGCCCTGCTCGGGCCCGACGCAACGGTGGCCGAGAGTCCCGAGGGTGGCGTCGTGGCTGAGGCGGGCTCGCGCCGCCTGGACCTGTCACTGCCGGTCCTGGCCACCAGGACACTCGAGTCGATGACCCCGGAAGTCTGCGCGCTGTGGACGGGCTAGCGACCGGCCGGACCGGCACAGTTGTCCGGGTCAGCGGCCCTTTGGTGGAAGTTGAGGGTGTCGACGGAGTGTCCATGCTGGAGCTCGTGGCTGTGGGTCCGCGGCGGATCACTGCCGAGACGGTGGCGATTACCGGCACGAGGGCAACGCTGCAGGCTTACGAGTACACCGGGGGGCTCAAGGCTGGCGACATCGCCGAGGCGACCGGCGACCAGCTGTCCGCCCTGCTGGGGCCGGGCCTGCTCGGTCAGGTCTTCGATGGCCTGATGCGGCCGCTGTCCTCCGCGCCGCTGTGGCTGACCCCGGACCGCGCCGGGTCGCTGGAGGATCCCGCCACCCTGGCCCGGAGCTGGACCTTCATTCCGGCAGCCTCGGCGGGTGCCCGTGTCTCGCCGGGGAATGTTCTGGGTACGGTCCCGGGCGCAGGTTCGGTGGAGCACAGGGTGCTGGTGCCGTTTGGGGTCTCCGGCGAGCTGACCTGGCTGGCGCCCGAGAGCCAGGTCCGGGCGCTGGATGTCGTGGCTCGGGTAGGTGACGTCGAGGTGCAGCTGGCCCAGCGCTGGCCGGTGCGCCGGCCACGTCCGTTCCGGGGCCGGCTCACTGAGGTGATCCCGCTCCACACGGGCCAGCGGGTACTGGACCTGTTGTACCCGCTGGCCCGGGGCGCGGCCGCTGCGGTCCCAGGCGGTTTCGGGACCGGGAAGACCTT